>JAICJK010000478.1 GCA_025928415.1 Solirubrobacteraceae bacterium
CAAGCAGCTTCCGGTCCGGGTGCGCGGGATCGTCGCCGTCGGCCTGGCCATCGGCCTGTCGCCGGTGGTCTCCGCGGGCGAGCAGATCCCGACGGACGTCGCCGTCCTGGCCGAGTTGATGGCCAAGGAGCTGCTCGTCGGCCTGGCCTTCGCCTTCGCGCTCGGCGCGCTGTTCGCCGCGATCCAGGTCGCCGGCTCGTTCCTGGACACGATGATCGGCTTCTCCTACGGCGGGCTCGTCGACCCGATCACCGGCAACCAGTCGGCCGTGCTCGCGCAGCTCTACGGGCTGATCGGCGTCCTGATCTTCATCGCGATCGACGGCGACGCCTGGGTGATCCGGGGCCTCGCGCGGACCTACGACATCGTCGGCGTGACGCAGTACCCGGCGCTGCAGGAGCTCGTGCAGGGGGCGCTGAGCGCGTTCACCCAGGTCTTCGTCTCGGCGATCGAGATCGCGGGGCCCGTCGTGCTCGCGCTCACGCTGACCGACGCCGCCTTCGGGGTCGTCTCCCGCGTCGTGCCCCAGCTCAACGTCTTCGCCGTGGGCTTCCCGGCGAAGGTGACGGTCGGGCTGATCCTGATCGGCGTGTCGCTGCCCTTCACGGCGGGCTGGCTGGCCAACGAGCTCCAGCAGGACGTCGCCGCGGCGCTGCAGACCCTGCGCGTCGCGTGAGGCGGCGGGCACGCGCGCGCTGTGTGCGCGACAATCCGCGCATGGCCGGGTCACGCGCCCGTCTGTCTGTCGCCGGTGTGCTCGTCGCGCTCGTGGCCTGCGTGGCGTGCTCCACGGCGAGCGCGCGGCCTACGGCGGTTGCGCCCGCGCCGGGAAGCTGCGGCCTGAGCGCGGCGCCGTGGCTCGGCCCGTCGACACCCCCGGCGTGCTGGCGGCCCTACGCCGACTCGAGCCCGTTCAACCAGCCGATCCCGGCCGGGGCGCGCGTGGCCCCCGACTCCGCGCGCGTGGTCGCGCGCCTGCTCGGCTTCGGCCCGCTGCAGAAGCTGACCGCCGGCGATGCGGGGCGTTCCGACGACTACGGCCGCGCGGTCTACTTCAACCGCCCGGGCGACCCCGTGTTCGCCGTGCACTGCACCGAGCCCTGGGGCCGGTGCCCCGTCGAGGGCCTGCGCGTCGCGATCCCCGACCGGGCGCGCGTGCCCGGGGGGACCGACGGGCACCTGACCGTCGTCGACCGGGCCGGCGGCTGGGAGTACGACTTCTGGCGGGTGCAGTCCAAGCCGCGCGGAGGCGGGCGCCTCGTGATCGGCTGGGGCGGGCAGACCCGCATCGACGGCGACGGCCTGGGCTCCTACGCGGTGGCCGCCCGCTTCGGCACGCTCGCCGGCCTGCTGCGGCCCGAGGAGCTGCAGTCGGGGTCGATCGACCATGCGCTGGCGATCAGCGTGCGCTGCGACTCGGGCACGTTCGTGTACCCGGCGAGCCACGGGTCGTCCTCGTGTGCGTCGCAGGGGTTGCCCGCCGCGGACGCCCCGGCCATCGGCACCCGCTTTCAGCTCGCGCTGTCGCCGGCGCAGATCGACGCCTTCCCGGCGGGCCCGTACACCAAGACGGTCCTCCGGGCGCTCGCGCGCTACGGCATGTACGTGGTCGACACGGGGGGGACCTGGGGGTTCGTCAAGGAGTCGGGGCTGACGCAGACCAGCTTCGGCCTGCCCGACCGCTGGGTGCAGATCGCGCGGCAGGTGCGCGCGCCGTTCTGGGCGCCGGACCGCCGCTATGTCATCTCCCTGCGCGACAGCGCCGACTGGACGCGCTATCTGCGGGTCGTCGACCCGTGCGTGACCCGGCGCACCTGCTAGTGGAGCGGCCGCTCCGCGTCCACGTCCTGATCGACTCGCTGGGGGTGGGCGGCGCGGAGGTCCTGCTGGCCGACTACGCGGCCGTCGCGGCGGCCGGAGGCGTGCGGCTCAGCGTCGGCCACCTGAAGGACGGCGGCCCGGCCCACGTCGCGGCACGCCTGCGCGCGGCTGGCGTGGAGCCGGCGTGCGTGGCCATCGGCCCGCGGCTGGGGCCCGCGGCGCTGCGCCGCGTGCGCCGCCATCTGGCGGCCGTCCGCCCCGACCTCGTGCACACCCACCTGGGCTACGCCGACCTCCTCGGGGGGCCCGCGGCGCGCTCGCTGGGCCTGCCGACCGTCGCGACGGTGCACTCGCACGCGGCGCCGGTGGCGGTGCGCGACCGCGTCAAGGCCCGCCTGATGACCGGCGCCCGCAACGCCTGCGCGACGCGTGTCATCGCCGTCTCGGAGAGCGCGCGCGCCGCGTGCGTCGCGGCGGGCGCCGCGCCCGGGCGCGTGGTGGTCGTCCACAACGGCATCGTGGGCCGCGCCGAGCCGGAGGCCGGCGTGCGGGTCCGCGCGGAGCTGGGGCTCGGCGCCGGCGATCTCGTCGTGGCCATGGTCTCCTCGCTGCGGCCCGAGAAGGGCCACGACGTCGCACTCGAGGCGCTGCGCGCCTCGCTGCCGCGCTTCGGCTCGCTGCGGCTGGTCGTGGTGGGCGACGGGCCGCTGCGGCCCTGGCTCGAGCGCGCCGCCGCGGCGCTGGGCGACCGCGTCGTGCTCGCGGGCTACCGGCCCGACGTCCTGGCCGTGCTCGACGCCGCCGACGTGCTGCTCCAGCCCTCGCGCGCCGATGCGTTCCCGACCGCCGCCCTGGAGGCCATGGCGGCCTCGGTGCCCGTGGTCGCCACGGAC
>JAICJK010000455.1 GCA_025928415.1 Solirubrobacteraceae bacterium
GATCATCACCGCGTCGCCGTCGCCGCCGGCCTTGTCCAGCGCGACCTGCACGAGGTCGGGCGCCGGCTTGGTCTCCTCCACGTCGCCCGAGGACGTCCAATCGTCCACGACGGCGCGCACGTCGAGCAGGTCGAGGTAGTGGTCGACCTCCTCCGACTTGGCCGAGGAGGCCATGACGACGGTGTGGCCGAGCTCCTTGAGGCGCACGGCCAGGTCGCGCGCGCCGGCGAACGGCGCCACCTCCTCGATCATCGCGAGGTAATGCCGGCCCTCCGCCGCGCGGATGTCGTCCCCGAGGCGCTCCTCCACGTCGTCGCCGCAGAGGTGCGCGACGAGCTGGTCGCCGCCCATCCCGATGGCGCGATGGGCCTGCCAGACCGGGACGGTGACGTCGTGGTCGCGGAAGGCGCGGTACCACGCGAGCGCGTGCTGGTAGTTGGAGTCGACGAGCGTGCCGTCGATGTCGAGGATCGCGATCACCAGGAGCGCTTGCCCAGCGCGCGGCGCACCGATGCGTAGCCGAACCACAGCCACGCGAACAGCAGCCCGACCACCGCCGTCGCGACGACGGTCGTGACGGCGCCGAAGATCACGTCGGTGACCAGCAGGACCGCGCCGGACATCGCGAGCGCGAGGAAGACGAGCCCGGCGATGATCGAGCGCGCGCCCTGCAGCACGATCCGCGGCTTGTCGCGCTGGCGGAACATGATGCGGTGGTAGGCCACGGGCATGACGAGGAACGCCGTGGCGGCAGCCGAGCACAGCAGCGTGGCGAAGTACACGTCCCGCTGGAAGGCGGTGGTCATCGCGAAGCGCTGCTGGAAGGGCACCGCGAGCAGGAAGCCGAACAGCACCTGCACCCCCGGCATCGCGACGCGGACCTCGTTGAGCAGCTCGAGCAGCTCGCGGTCCAGCCGCTCCTCGTCGGACTCGTGGTCGCGGTGCTCGTCGCGGTCGGGCCGCTGCTCCATCGCCTGGAGTGTGCCCGTGCCGCGGGCCGTCGTGACCCCCGGGCGGCGCGGACCGGCGTCCCTGGGGCCAGAACGGGTACAGATCCCCCTGATCCATGGACATCCTGCGACCGATCAGGCGATTCGACGCCTTCCAGCGTGAGCACAAGGCGCTCGCCGTGCCGATCGCGGTGCTCAAGAAGTTCTCCGACGACGGGGCGGGCGACGCCGCGGCGCTGATCGCCTACTGGGCGTTCTTCTCGATCTTCCCGCTGCTGCTGGTGTTCGTGACGATCCTCGGCTTCGCCCTGCAGGGCGACCCGTCGGCGCAGCGCTCGATCACCGACTCGGTGCTCGCGCAGTTCCCGGTGCTCGGCGTGCATCCCGGCGAGCTGCGCGGCAGCGCGGCGGCCCTGGCGATCGGCATCGCCGGCGCGCTGCTGTCCGGGCTGGGAGTGACGCTGGCCGCCCAGAAGGCGTTCAACCTCGTCTACGCGGTGCCGCACAAGGAGCAGCCGGACTTCCTCGTCGCGCGGGTGCGCGGCCTGAAGGTCCTGGTCGTCGTCGGCCTGCTCCAGGTCGCGTCGAGCATCGCGGCGGGGCTGGTCAGCGGCGGCTACGGCGGCGCGGGCACGGCGGTCGCGGGGCTCGCGGTGTCGCTGGCGCTGAACCTCGCGCTGTTCCTCGCGGCCTTCCGGCTGCTGACCGACGACTCGGTCCCGACCGGCGAGCTCTGGGCCGGCATCGTCCTCGCGGCCGTCGGCTGGACGATCCTGCAGAGCGTCGGCGGCCTCTACGTCGCCCATGTGGTCAAGGGCTCGACCGCCACCTACGGGACGTTCGCCACCGTGATCGGCCTGCTCGTGTGGCTGTACCTCGGCGCGCGGATCGTCGTCTACGCCGCGGAGATCAACGTCGTGGTCAAGCGGGGGCTGTGGCCGCGCTCGATCCTCGATCCCCCGTCGCCGGCCGATCGCCGGGCCCGCACGGCGCTCGCCAAGATGGAGGAGCGCGACGACCGGCAGACGATCGACGTCACGTTCGGGCGGCCCGCGGACGGCGAGCCGCGCGCCGGGACGCAGCCGCCCGGCGATCACGCTCCGCGCGGCGGCTCCAGCGGCTGAAGGACGCGCTCGGCCGGCCAGGAGCACAGCCCGCCGCGCCCCGGGCAGGTCGCGCACAGCTCGCGGTGGGGGTCCTCGGCGACGCCGAAGGCGCCGGCGAGCAGGCCGGCCGCGGCGTCGCGCAGCTCGTCGCGCAGGCGGGGCGCGTCGGCGGCGTCGTAGCGGGCCAGGACGGGCTCGCCGGCGCGCTCCAGGAAGGCGTAGGCGACCTCGACGGCGTGCGCGCCGGACTCCAGGGCGGCCAGCGCGTAGACGCGGCGCTGGGTCCCGTAGGTGCGCTCGACGAGCGCCTCGAGGTCGGCTCCGGCGACCGGGTTGGTCTTGTAGTCGACGACGAGCGCGGCGCCGCCGCCCTCCTCGGCCAGGACGTCGATGATCCCGTTGAGCAGCGGGGCGTCCGGGTCGGAGGGATCGAGCGGGAAGGCGAAGCCGCGCTCGCGGTGCACGCGCGGGGCGGCGCGCAGGCGGGCGGCGAGCGGGCCGGCCTCCCACGCCTCGACCAGCGAGCGCAGGTCGGCGACGTCGGCGTCGGTCGCCTCGGCGCCGAGCTCGGCCGCCACGGCCTCGATCACCTCGGGGGCGGGCGGCAGGCCGTCCTCGAGCAGGCGGTGGGCGACCGAGCCGCGCGTCAGGGGGTCCAGGCCCGTGGGCGGCTCGGGCGCCGCCGGCGCGGCGGGCTCCCCGGGCAGCGGCGGCGCCTCCTGCGGGGGCAGGCGCAGGATGCGCTCGAGGTAGAAGCGGTACGGGCACTCCGCGTAGCGCGCGAGCGTCGTGAAGCTGACGGGGGCGATGCGAGGGGGCGGGGATGAGGGCTCGGAGGCGGGCGCGGGGACGGCCGCGGTGGCGGGA
>JAICJK010000193.1 GCA_025928415.1 Solirubrobacteraceae bacterium
CCCGCCCGGGCGGCCTCCGCCGGCCGGGCGGGCGCCGCGGCAGGCGCGCCCAGCGACGCGCCGAGGACGGCGAGCCCGGCCAGCCCGAGGCGGCGCAGCGTCACGCGCCGGTGAGGACGGTGTCCTCGTCGGAGTACGGCGGCGAGCAGCAGCACAGCAGGCGCAGGGGCTCCTGGCCGGTGTTCGTGAGCTGGTGCTCGACCCCGGGCGGGATCACGATGCAGTCGCCCGGCACGACGTCGCGCTCCTCGGCGGCCAGGCGCATGCGCCCCGTGCCGGCGGTGATGAGGTACAGCTCCTCGGCGCGCACGTGATGGTGGGCGGTCGTCGACCCGCCCGGCGACAGGGTCGCCTCGGCGAGGCTCTGCGCGCGGGCCGGCGTCCAGGCGGGCCCGGCGAGCTCGCGGATCGTCGAGCCGTCCAGCGTGGTGAACGGCTCGCGGTCGTCGAGGTTGGCGACGTGCATCGATGCGTGACGGTAGCGACCGCTCCGGGCCCGTGCCCGGAGCGGCCCTACGCAGAGCACCGCTTCCGCTGTCCGGAAGGCGGTGCTCAGGCCACCGCGCGGCGGGCGGACTCGCGGTCCAGCCGCCTCGCAGCGGCGCCGAGGCCGGCGGCCAGGGCCCCGCGAAGGGCCCCGGACGGCGGCGGGTGCCGGTGGTCCGGCGCCTCCAAGGCGCGCCGCGACCGGTTCCCCGGTCGGGATGCGGCGGCCTGATGGAGGTGGATGAGGCTGTGCATCGTGGTTCCCTTCGGGTCGGTGGGTCGGGTTGCGCGCGACACCGCCGAGGGGACTCGGACCACGGATGCGACCGGGTCCTGCGGGCGGTGACGCCCGCGACCCGGTGGAGATGACCTAGGACGCGAGCGAGGAGCGCGGGGCAGCGCCGGCGAACACGCGGCTGCCGGCCTGGGGGCCGAGGGCGGTCGCGCGGTTCGCGTGGCTGTGGTTCGCGGTGATCCTCATGAGCGTCACTCCTCCGCGTGGAGGGGTCGCGGAGCAACGTACATCGCGCCCCGGACCGCGGCAAGGGCGGTTAGCCGTACCCTGGCGCTCCGATCGGGCGACGGGCGCGCGATCGCGGCGCGGGATCGATCATCTACGCTCGACGCATGTCCGCCCCCGACGCCGAGCCCCATCCGACGGGCAAGCGCGCGCAGGTCCAGGCCGCCGTCCTGGCCGCCACGGAGGAGCTGCTGGAGGAGGGCGTCGCCTTCGCCGACCTCAACATCGAGCGCATCGCCCGCGGGGCCGGCATCTCGCGCACCGCGTTCTACTTCTACTTCCGCGACAAGCGGGAGCTGCTGATGCGCCTCACCGAGGAGGTCACCGGCCTGCTCTACGAGCAGGCCGAGCACTGGTACTCGGGCGCAGGCGACCCGGCCGAGGAGGTCCGCGGCGCGCTGGCGAGCGTCGCCGAGCTCTACGACGCGCACTTCCCGCTGCTGCGGGCGATCGTCGAGGTCTCGACCTACGACGAGGAGCTCGCCGGCTTCTGGCGCGAGCTGCTCGGGCGCTTCGTCGACGCCACCCAGCGCCGCCTGGAGCACGAGCAGCGCAGCGGGACGGCGCCCGCCGCGATCCCCGCCCGCGCGACGGCCTTCGCGCTGGTGTGGATGACCGAGCGGACCTTCTACCAGGAGGTCGTCCAGCAGCGGCCGATGGCCCGCGACGAGCTCGTCGACGGCCTGGCGGGGATCTGGACGCGCGCGATCTACGGCACCGTGGCCTGAGGCCGCTGCGGTGGCGGCGGAGCGCCGAGCTCGGCCGCGCCGCGCTCCGCGTCAGGGCTGGATCCGCGGGAACTCCCCGGTCTCCCGCGCCACGGCGTCGAACTCGCCGGTCTCGAAGTCGCGGGCCACGTCGCGGTCGACCTCCTCCGGGCTGGCCTCGGGCCGCGCGCGGCGCACGCGGATCGCGTCCAGGCGCCGGAACTTCAGGATCTCCAGCACGTAGACGAGGTAGGCGCTCGCGGCCAGCACGACCAGCCCGAGCGCGGCCATGACCGCGGTCCAGCCCGCCTTGAAGTGGCCGTGGTGGTCGGAGTACGGCACGAAGCGCAGGCTCACCGCGAACGCCCCGAGCGCCACGGTCCAGGCGTACAGGTAGAGCACGCTGCGCCGCCGGCTGAAGCCGATGCGGCTGAAGCGGTGATGGAAGTGGTTGGCGTCCGCGCGGTAGACCGGCCGGCCGTACTTCATGCGCTTGAGCACGACGAACGTGGTGTCGAGGAACGGGACGGCGAGCACGACCAGCGGGAACAGCAGGGCGAGCACCGCCTGGGTCTTGACCGCGCCCTCGACGGCGATGCACCCCAGCAGCAGGCCGAGCAGCAGCGACCCGGCGTCCCCCATGAAGACGCTCGCGGGAGGGAAGTTGTGGATCAGGAAGCCGAGCGCGGCACCGGCCGTCACCGCGGCCAGGATGCCCGCGTGGTTGCGGTCCAGGTCGAAGGCGATGATGCAGAAGACCGCCGCCGCGATCGCGCAGACCCCGGCCGCCAGGCCGTCGATCCCGTCGGAGAAGTTCACGACGTTCATGACGCCGACCAGCCCGATGACGGTCAGCGGCTCGCCCAGCGAGCCGAAGTCGACCGCGCCGACGAACGGCAGCGTGATGTTCTGGACCTCCACGCCCGCGTGCACCGGGATGATCGCCGCGACCAGCTCGCCGGCGAGCTTGACGGCCGGGTGCAGGTCGAAGCGGTCGTCGAGCGCGCCGACGACGGTGATGACCACGGCGCCGATGAGGATGCCGTGGACGCGGTCGGAGGTCCGGTCGGTCGGGTGCAGGAAGACCAGCGTGGCCACGAGGACCGCCGCCAGCATCGCCAGCCCGCCGAGCAGCGGCGTCTCGCGCTCGGCCAGGCCGCGGTCGCGCGGGCGGTCGACGATTCCGACGGCGCGGGCCACGCGTCCGGTGAGGGGCGTGAGGACCGCGGCGATGGCGAACGCGGCGACGAAGGCGTAGATCGCGTCGCGCTCTGACATCGGCAGGACAGCCTAGACCCGCGGCCGGGCGGCCGCGGGTCGCCGCCGGCGGCTCACACCGCGGCGGTCGCGGCGCCGCCGAGGTGGGCGTAGAGCGGGTGGCGGTCCGCGATCGCGGTCACGCGCTCGGCCAGCTCGGCGCGCGCGCCGTCGAAGGCCGGCGTGAGCGCCGTGGCGATGATCCGCCCCACGTCGGAGAGCTCCTCGACCGAGAGCCCGCGGGTGGCCAGGGCGCTCGCGCCCACGCGCAGGCCGCTCGTGACCATCGGCGGCCGCGGGTCGAAGGGCACGGCGTTGCGGTTGACGGTGATGCCGATCGCGGCCAGGCGGTCCTCGGCCTGTTGACCGTCGAGCTCGGACTCGCGCAGGTCGACGAGCACCAGGTGGACGTCGGTGCCGCCGGTCAGCACGTTGACGCCGTGGGCGGCCGCGTCGCCGGTCAGCAGCGCCTCGGCGATCGCCTTCGCGCCGGCGACCGTGCGCTGCTGGCGCTCGCGGAAGCTCTCCGTCGCGGCCAGCTTCAGCGCGACCGCCTTGGCCGCGATGACGTGCTCGAGCGGGCCGCCCTGCTGGCCGGGGAAGACGGCCGAGTCGATCTTCTTGGCGAGCTCCTCGCGGCACAGGATCATGCCGCCGCGCGCGCCGCCGAGGGTCTTGTGGATCGTGGTCGTCACGACGTCGGCGTAGGGCACCGGGTTGGGGTGCTCGCCGGCCGCCACCAGGCCCGCGAAGTGCGCCATGTCGACCATCAGCAGCGCGCCGACCTCGTCGGCGATCGCGCGGAAGCGGGCGAAGTCCTGGATGCGCGGGTAGGCCGACCACCCGGCGAGCAGGAGCTTGGGCCGCTGCTCTCGGGCGATCCGCGCGACCTCGTCCATGTCGAGCAGCGAGGTCTCGCGGTCGACCTCGTAGGGCGCGATGTCGTACAGCCGCCCGGAGGCGTTGAGCTTCATCCCGTGCGTCAGGTGGCCGCCGTGGGCCAGCGACAGGCCCATGATGCGGTCCCCGGGCTGCAGCAGGGCGTGGTAGGCGGAGATGTTCGCCTGCGCGCCCGCATGGGGCTGGACGTTGGCGTGCTCGGCGCCGAACAGCGCCTTGGCCCGGTCGATCGCGAGCTGCTCGGAGACGTCCACGTGCTCGCAGCCGCCGTAGTAGCGGCGGCCCGGGTACCCCTCGGCGTACTTGTTGGTCAGCACGCTGCCCTGGGCGTCCAGCACCGCCTGCGGGACGAAGTTCTCGCTGGCGATCATCTCCAGCGTGCGCTGCTGGCGCTCGAGCTCGAGGCGCAGCACGTCGGCGATCTCCGGGTCGACCTCGGCGAGCGGGCGGTTGAAGTAATCGGCGGGCAGGTCGGACACGCGGCGGCTCCTTCGTCAGGGGACGGGATGTGTGCCCAGGCGCGCGGCGTGCTCCATCGTCGCTTCCCGGTGGTCGGTTCCACCCTGCGGCGCCAGTCGCGACCTCGCGACGGTACCACCTCGCGCGGGCGCCGCGGGCGGGCTCAGGCGCGCTCGAGCGCGTCGATCTGGTCGACGCGGCGGGCGTGGCGGCCGCCCTCGAACTCCGTGCGCAGGAAGGCGGCGACGATCGCGTCGGCGTCGTCGGCGGCCAGCCGCCCGCCGGACAGCGTGACCACGTTGGCGTCGTTGTGGCGGCGCGACATCTCGGCCTCGGCCGGGTCGTGGGCGTTGACGGCGCGCACGCCGCGGACCTTGTTGGCCACGATCGCCATCGCGTTGCCCGTGCCGCAGGCCAGCACGCCGGCGTCGGCGTCCCCGGAGGCGACCAGCGCCGCCGCCTCGCGCGCGTAGCCCGGGTAGTCGACCGAGTGCGGCGAGGTCGTCCCGACGTCGAGGATGCGGTGCCCGGCGGCGATGAGGCCCGCCTTGACGTGCTCCTTGAGGTGGTAGCCCGCGTGGTCGGATCCGATGACGATGTTCACGTGCGCCTCTTTGGCCGCGCCTGCAGGATGCTCGTCCCGGGGTCCCCGGGGCCAGGGACGCTGAACCTACCGCGCCGGGCGGCGGCGCCGCTCGCGCGCGCGCCGGGCGGGCGCTCACCTCAGCCCAGCGCTGCGGCCACGTCGGCCGGCGGCACCGCGCCGCGCCGCACGATCTCCCAGCGCCCGGCCGCCTCGTAGGCCCGCAGATCGACGACCGTCGAGGCGGTGCCGGGCAGCGGGCCGCCGTCGAGCACCAGGTCCGCGCCGCGGCGGATCGCCTCCGGGACGTCCGCGAGCCGGCGGGCGTCGGGGCCGCCGGACAGGTTGGCGCTCGACTGCAGGACGGGGCGGCCGACGGCGCTCAGGGCCGCCAGGGCGGGCGGCAGCGCGGGCACGCGCAGGCCCAGCGTGTCCGGGTCCGGGCCGCAGGCCGGGGCGAAGCGCCGCCGCGGGTTGGCCACCAGCAGCGTGACCGCGCCCGGCAGCAGCGCGCACAGCGCGTCGCGCGTGCGGGGGCCGAGCTCGGGCAGCGCGGCGAGCGCGACGGCGCGCGCGAAGAACATCACCGCCGCGGGCTTGGCGGGCGGGCGGCCCTTCAGGGCGTAGAGGCGCGCCACCGCGGCCTCTGCGTCCGGCGCGCAGGCCAGCCCGTAGACCGTGTCGGCGGGGAAGACCGCGACGCCGCCGGCGCTGACGCAGCGGTCGAGGCGCTCGGCGTCG
>JAICJK010000622.1 GCA_025928415.1 Solirubrobacteraceae bacterium
CAGGGTGATCTCGTCGGGCGGGACGACGCCGGTGCCGGTCAGCAGCACGGCGCCCGCGGGATGGGTCAGCTCGCGGAAGAGCACGTCGACGAGCTCCTCGAAGCTGCGCTTCATCTCGGCCACCGACGTGGCGCCGGCGAACAGCGTCGCGCCGTCGCGCCGGATCTCGAGCTCGATCGCCGCGGAGCGCACGTCCCCGGCGTCCCGGGGCAGGACGATCGTCCCCGACAGCCCGAGCGCGTCGTCGTAGATCTTGGCCTGCGGCAGGTACAGCGGGTTGGCGCCCTCGATGGCGCGCGAGGAGATGTCGTCGGCCGCCAGGTACCCGGCGATCTCGCCGCGGGCGTCGAGCACGAGCGCGAGCTCGGGCTCGGGGACGTCCCAGCCCGAGTCGGCCCGGATGCGCAACGGGGCGCCGGGGACGGGGACGCGGTAGGCCGGGGCCTTGAGGAACAGCTCCGGGCGCTCGGCCGCGTAGACGAGCTCGTACACGTCGCCGACCGACGACTCCTCGACGCGGGCGGTGGCCGAGCGCCGGTAGGTCACGCCGCTCGCCCACACCTCCTGCTCGTCGACGGGGGCCAGCAGCGTCGCCGGCTCGTCGAGCGCCGGGCCGGCCAGCGCCGCGTCCACCGCCGCGTGCAGAGCGTCGGAGCCCGCGCCGAGCAGCTCGGCCAGCGATCCCTGCAGCGGGTGCAGCGCGCCGCCCCGGGCGACCGTGAGGAGGGCCCGGCCGCCGGCGCTGACGCGCCGCAGCCCGTCGCGGGCGCCGTCGGGATGCTCGTGCGTCGGCGGCGCCATGTCCCGAGCCTATGAGCGGCCGGGACCCGGAGTCAATAATCGATTTCCGCCCCCGGGCTCAGCCGCCGAGCAGCTCCACGACGACCTCGTCGCCCGCGACGAGGCGGCCGGCGCCGGCGGGGACGCGCGCCAGGCCGTCGGCGCCGAGCATCGAGGTCAGGCGGTTGCTGTCCTGCCGTCCGGTGGGCGTCGCGCGACCGTCCTCGAGGCGGACCCGGACGAGGTCCTCGCGGCGCGGCAGGCGCTCGAGGTCCTGCGTCAGGACGGCGCGCCGGGTCGGGGGCGACGGGTCGCGGCCCTGCAGGCGCCGCACCGCGGGACGGCCGAAGAGCAGGTAGGTGACCATCGTGCTGACCGGGTTGCCCGGCAGCCCGAGGACGAGCGTGGCGCCGTGCGTGCCGCACCACGTCGGGCCGCCGGGGCGCAGGGCCACCCGCCAGAAGACCTCGTCCACGCCCTGCGCCTCGAGCGCGGGCTTCACCTCGTCGTGCGGCCCCACCGACAGGCCGCCGCTGAGCAGGAGCAGGTCCGCGCCGTCCAGGGCGGCGGCGATCGCCGCGCCGATCGCCCGCGGGTCGTCGCGCATGTGGGCGGCGTGCAGCAGCTCGGCGCCGCCGGCCGCCAGCAGCGCGCCGAGCGTCAGCAGGTTCGCCTCGTGGATCTGGCCGGGGCCGAGCGCGCGGCCCGGCGCGACGAGCTCGTCGCCGGTGGTGAGGACGACGGCGCGCGGGCGGCGCGCGCAGCGCAGGGCCGCGTGGCCGCCGCTCGCGGCGACGCCGATCTCGCCGGGGCCGAGCAGCGTCCCGGGGCGCAGCGTGACCGCGCCGGCCGGGACGTCGTCGCCGGCGCGCCGGACGTGGTCGCCTGCCACCAGCGCGTCCTGGAGGACGACCGTCCCGTCGTCGCGGGCCTCGGCGCGCTCGACCGGCAGCACGC
>JAICJK010000599.1 GCA_025928415.1 Solirubrobacteraceae bacterium
CGGGGCGCCCGCTCGGCGGCCCGCCGCTGCGCGACGCGCGGCCCGCCCGCGTGCGCCTCCGCGGTCCTCAGCGCCTCGCGGACCTGCTTCCGCGCCCGTCGCGGCGCTCGCGTCCCCACGTCCCGGCGCGCCCGTCGCGCCCGTCGCGCACGCGCTGACGGCTGCGGCACGGGTCGCGCTCAGGTC
This sequence comes from Solirubrobacteraceae bacterium, assembly GCA_025928415.1. Classification (GTDB taxonomy): domain Bacteria; phylum Actinomycetota; class Thermoleophilia; order Solirubrobacterales; family Solirubrobacteraceae; genus Paraconexibacter. The sequence continues at coordinate 187 of JAICJK010000599.1, forward strand.
CCGTGGGCGAGCGCGACGCCGAGCCAGACGATCGCCAGCGACACGACGAAGACGAGGCCCTCGATCCAGTGCTGCTGGGGTCGGCGCATGTGCCACAGCACGAGCAGGCCGGCAACCGCGACCAGCGCGAGCTTGACGTGCAGCGTCCCGTCCCCCCAGCGCGCGAAGTGCCCGGCCATCGCGCTGCCCGTGGCCAGCAGGACGGCCAGGGCGACCAGCGAGCCCCAGCCGAAGCGGCGGGCGACGGCGCGCAGCCGCTCGCGATCGGCCTCGCCGCGCAGCGCGGGCACCACTGCGGCCACGAGCACGAGCTGGCCGCCGACGAAGAACGCCATCGCGAGCAGGTGCAGCCAGCGGATGAGCGCCCACGTCGTCATGCGGCGGGATGATCGCGCAGGCGCCCATGGCGCGCGGTCACCACGAGACGTGGTTTCGCCAGTCGGACTTTGCAAAACTGGGCTCCATGGACCTCCCGTTCGCCGTCGACGCCGATGACGTGCTGGCCCAGCCCACGCGCGCGCGTCTGTTCGCCCTGATCGGCGAGCTGCGGCGCCCGGCGGGCACCGTCGAGCTCGCCGAGCGGCTCGGGCTGCACCCGAACGGCGTGCGCGTGCACCTGGAGCGCATGCAGCGCGCCGGCCTGCTCGAGCGGACGCGCCCGCCACAGGGCCGCGGGCGGCCGCGGGACGCCTGGGCGATCAGGGCCGACGCGCGGCCCGGGGGCAGCCCGCCCAGCGCGTACGCCGACCTCGGGCGCTGGCTGGCCCGGGCGATCCCCGCCGGCCCGGGCCGCATGCGCGATCTCGAGAAGGCGGGGCGTGAGATCGGGCGGGAGCTCGCGCCGCCGGCCGACGGCATCGGCGTCGCCGAGGCCATGCAGCGGACGCTCGCCGCGCTGGGCTTCCAGCCGCGCCCGGACGACGCCGGCCGCGGCGAGGTCACCTTCTGCCTGGGCAACTGCCCCTATCGCGACGCGGTGCGCGAGAACCAGCAGGCCATCTGCACGCTGCACCGCGGCATGACGCGCGGGCTGCTCGACGTCATGGCGCCGCGGGCCAAGCTGGCGGGCTTCGTGCCGCGCGACCCCGAGACGGCCGGCTGCCTGGTCGAGCTGAGCGGCGTCCCGGAGGGCTGACGGGCCGCCGCCCGCCGGCTCAGGCGGGCCCGTTGCGGTAGTAGGCGGCGTTGATCTCGATGTACTGCTGCCACTCGGGCGGCACCTGGTCCTCGGAGGTGATCGCGTCGACGGGGCAGGCCTCGACGCACGCGTCGCAGTCGATGCACTCCGCCGGGTCGATGTAGAGCTGCGCGTGCTCGTCGAAGTCGGCCTCGTCCGGCGTGGGGTGGATGCAGTCGACGGGGCAGACCTCGACGCACGAGATGTCCTTGGTCCCGATGCACGGCTCGTTGATCACGTAGGTCAAAGCGACGCTCCTGCGTAGTTCTCACACTGAGGCTGGGAAAATAGCAGCCACAGGTCGCGGGCGTGCGGGGCGCGCCCCGGCGCGCCGTCAGCGCGCGCCGGCGCCCCGCAGGCCGCCGGCGCGCTCGAGCCGCGCCCAGGCCGCGAGCGTCGAGCAGTCCCGGACCCGCCCGTCGCCAATCGCGGCGTCGAGCTCGGCGGGCGTCATGGCCTGGTGCGAGAGCCCGAACTCGTCGATGCCGGGCGACGGCTCGCCGGCGGTGAGCTCCGTCGCCAGGAAG
>JAICJK010000090.1 GCA_025928415.1 Solirubrobacteraceae bacterium
GCGACCGGCTGGGCCACCTCACGCACCGAGGATGCGGACCGCGAGGTGGGCGGCGTTGCGCGGGTTGTCGAGCCCGACCGCGGCGACCGGCACCCCGGGCGGCATCTGCCCCACGGAGAGGATCGCGTCGAGGCCGCCGGCGGCGCTCAGGCGCCCGGACAGCGGGACGCCGATGACCGGCAGGTCCGTATGGGCCGCGGCGACGCCCGGCAGGGCGGCGGACAGCCCGGCGCCCGCGATGATGACCCGCAGCCCGCGGCCGCGCGCGCTGCGGCAGTACTCGGCCACCCGCTCGGGGTCGCGATGGGCGGACATCACCTCGATCTCGTACGGGATCTCCGCCTCGCGCAGGACCGCGCCCGCCTTCTGCATCGTCTCCATGTCGGAGGCCGAGCCCATGATGATCCCCACGCGGGGACCGTCGGGCGCGGCGTCCGGCGCCGGCGCGAGCGCCTCCTCCGTCAGGGTGCCGACCTGTTCCACCTGCTGTTCGCTCATCGCGTCGTCCCGGTCCTCTCCACCGCGCGCAGCGCGATGTCCTGCCGCACCTGGCGGCCGTCGAAGGTGATCTGGTCGGCAGCAGCGTAGGCGGCGCGGCGCGCGGCCGCCGGGTCGGGCCCCAGGCCGGTCACGTTGAGCACCCGGCCGCCGGCGGTCACCAGGACCCCGTCGCGCAGCGCCGTGCCGGCATGGGTGAGCTCCGCGCCCGCCGCGCGGTCGAGACCCGCGATCGGGTCGCCGGTGGTGGGTGCGGCGGGGTAGCCGGCGCTGGCCAGGACCACCGTCACGGCCCAGTCGGGCGCCCACTCGAGCACCGCGCCCGCGAGGTCGGCGCCGCCCACGCCCGCGCCGGCGAGCATCAGCGCGAGCAGGTCCGACCGCAGGCGCGGGAGCACGGCCTGCGTCTCCGGGTCGCCGAAGCGGGCGTTGAACTCGAGCACCCGCGGGCCCTCGGCGGTCAGCATCAGGCCGGCGTAGAGGACGCCCCGGAACGGCGTGCCGCGACGGCGCAGCTCGTCGACGACGGGCTGGTGGACCGTGCGCGCGATCGCCGCCAGCAGCGCCTCGTCCACGCCGGCGACCGGCGAGTAGGAGCCCATCCCGCCGGTGTTCGGGCCGGCGTCGCCGTCGAAGATCCGCTTGTAGTCCTGCGCGGGCGCCATCAGGACGGCGCGCTCGCCGTCGCACAGCGCGAGCACCGACAGCTCCTCGCCTTCGAGGTGCTCCTCGACGAGCACGCGGTCGCCGCCGAAGCGCCGCTGCACGAGGAAGGCCTCGAGCGTGGCGCGGGCCTCGGCCTCGTCCTGCGCGATCACCACGCCCTTGCCCGCCGCCAGGCCGTCCTCCTTGAGCACGACCGGGTAGCGGTCGATCGCGGCCAGGCCCTCCTGCACCGAGCCGGCGACCGCCCAGCCCGCGGTGGGGACCCCCGCCGCGGCCATGACCTCCTTGGCGAACGCCTTGGAGCCCTCCAGGGCGGCCGCCGCCGCGCGCGGCCCGAAGGCGGGGACGCCGGCGTCCCCCAGCGCGTCGACCAGCCCGGCGACCAGGGGCGCCTCGGGGCCGACGACGACCAGCCCGACGTCCTCCGCCCGCGCCGCCGCGACCAGGCCGGGCAGGTCGTCGGCGCCCACCGCGAGCAGCCGCGCGTCCTGCGCGATGCCGGGGTTGCCGGGCGCGCACAGCAGCTCCGGCCGCTGCGGCGAGCGGGCCAGGGCCCGGACGATCGCGTGCTCGCGGCCGCCGGAGCCGACGACGAGGACCTTCACGTCAGGCGGCGCGCCCGGCGCCGGCGGCGCGGTCGCTCACAGGCTCGCGATGAAGTCGTCGATCGGGATGGCCGCGAGCGTCTCGTAGCGCCCCGTGCCGCGCGAGCCGAGCTCGAGCGAGACGCGCGCCATCGTGGCCTCGTCCGGGGCCTCGACGATGTTCACGAAGTCGAACCGGCCGAGGGTCGACCACTGCGCGGTCACGGTCGCCCCGAGCTGCTCGACCTCCTTGTTGACCTCCCGGATGCGCTGCGGGTTGTTCTTGACCGTCTGCACGCCCTCGGGGGTCAGGGTGGTGAGCATGATGTACGTCGGCATTGGCGTCGCCTCCGGTTCGACCGCGTGTGAGCGACCGTCCTACCATACGCGCCCCATGAGGTACCGCCCCGCGGCGCTCGCCGCCTGCCTGCTCACCGCGGCCGCCGCGCCGGCCGTCGCGCCGGGCATCGCCTCCGCCGCCCCGGCCATCCGCGTCGACCGCCCGTGCTACGCCGATCCGAGCCTGCGCGAGGACCGCGTGCACCTGACCGGCAGCGGCTTCATCCCGCAGGCCACCTACCAGGTCACGCTCGACGGCAGGGAGCTGCCGGGCGGCACCGGCCAGGTCGGCGCGACCGGCCAGATCGACGGCTCGTTCGCCGCGCCCGACCTCTCGATGCTCGGCAGGGGCGTGGGTGAGCACATCTACGAGCTCGGCGTCCACCAGGTCAACGACCAGGACGCCGACGCCCCGGTGATCAGCGCGGGCACGCAGTTCGGCGTCTCGCGCCTGTCGGTCGCCTTCCGCCCGGCGCGGGGCAACCCCAGCTCGCTGCGGGTGACCTACCGGATGCAGGGCTTCAGCCTCGGGGGCCGCGTGACGCCGTCGGTCTACGTGCACTGGATCGCCCCGGACGGGCGCCTGCGGCGGACGGCGCGCGTCGGGACCGCGCTCGGGCCATGCGGCCAGATCCGCGCGAGCACCCGCCGGCGGCTGTTCCCGTTCCAGCCCGAGCGCGGGCGCTGGCGGCTGCAGTTCGACACCTCGCGTCACTTCCGCAAGGGCCACGCGCACAGCGGGTTCCTGTACTACGCGATCCCGGTGGCGGTCACGCGGCTGCGCTGACCGCCTCGGCCTTGGCGAGCACGAGCTCGCCGCCGGCGGCGTCGACGCGCACCGCGTCCCCGGGCCGGAAGGTCCCCTCGAGCAGCGCCAGCGCCAGCGGGTCCACGAGGCGCTTCTGGATGACCCGCTTGAGCGGGCGCGCACCGTAGGTCGGGTCGTAGCCGAGGTTGCCGAGCAGCTCCCGCGCGGCGGGGGTGAGCTCGACGTCGATGCCGCGCTCGGCCACGCGGCCGACCAGGTGCTCGACCTGCAGGTCGACGATCTGGCCGATCTGCGCGCGGTCCAGCGCGTCGAACTCCACGATGTCGTCGAGGCGGTTGATGAACTCGGGCTTGAACGTGCCCTCCACGTCCTGGGTGTTGGAGGTCATGATCAGCACGACGTTCTTGAAGTCGACCGTGCGGCCCTGGCCGTCGGTCAGGCGCCCGTCGTCCATGACCTGCAGCAGCACGTTGAACACGTCGGGGTGCGCCTTCTCGATCTCGTCGAGCAGGACCACGGTGTAGGGCCGGCGGCGGACGGCCTCGGTGAGCTGGCCGCCCTCCTCGTAGCCGACGTAGCCGGGGGGCGCGCCGACCAGGCGGCTGACGGCGTGCTTCTCCATGTACTCCGACATGTCGATCCGGACCATCGCGTCCTGGGAGTCGAACATGAACTCGGCCAGCGCCCGGGCGAGCTCGGTCTTGCCGACGCCGGTGGGGCCGAGGAACAGGAACGAGCCGATCGGCCGGGCCGGGTCCGACAGGCCGGCGCGCGAGCGGCGCAGCGCGCTCGACACGGCGCTGACCGCCTCGTCCTGGCCGATGACCCGCTGGTGCAGGCGCTCCTCCATGTGCACGAGCTTCTCGACCTCGCCCTCCAGCAGGCGCGACACCGGGATGCCCGTCCAGCGGCCGACGATCTGCGCGATGTCCTCCGGCCCGACCTCCTCGCGCAGGAAGCCGGAGTCCGCGTCGGTGCGCTCCTCGGCCTCCGCGAGCTGCTTCTCGAGCTCGGGGATCTCGCCGTAGCGCAGCTCGGCGGCGCGCTGCAGGTCGGCGTCGCGCTGGGCGCGCTCGACGTCGGTGCGCGCCGTCTCCAGGCGCTGCTTCAGCTCGCCCACGGCGGTGATCGCGTCCTTCTCGCGCTGCCAGTCGGCCGTCATCGCGTCGCGGCGCTCGCGCAGCTCGGCGAGCTCGCGCTCGAGGACCTCCAGGCGCTCGCGCGAGGCGTCGTCGGTCTCGCGGGCGAGGGACGTCTGCTCGATCTCGAGCTGCATGATCCGGCGGTCGACCTCGTCGATCTCGACGGGCTTGGAGTCGATCTCGATGCGCAGCCCGGAGGCCGCCTCGTCCACGAGGTCGATGGCCTTGTCGGGCAGGAAGCGATCGGCGATGTAGCGGTCGCTGAGCGTCGCGGCGGCGATCAGCGCGGAGTCGAGCAGCCGCACGCGGTGGTGGCTCTCGTAGCGCTCCTGCAGGCCGCGGAGGATCGCGATCGTGTCCTCCACGCTCGGCTCGCCGACCAGCACCGGCTGGAAGCGCCGCTCCAGCGCGGCGTCCTTCTCGATGTGCTTGCGGTACTCGTCCAGCGTGGTCGCACCGACGGCCCGCAGCTCGCCGCGGGCGAGCATCGGCTTGAGCAGGTTGGCGGCGTCGACGGCGCCCTCGGCGGCGCCGGCGCCCACGATCGTGTGCAGCTCGTCGAGGAACAGGATGATCTGCCCGTCGGCGTCGGCGACCTCCTTCAGGACGGCCTTGAGCCGGTCCTCGAACTCGCCGCGGTACTTCGCGCCGGCGATCAGGGCGCCCATGTCGAGCGCGATGACGCGCCGGTCGCGCAGCCCCTCGGGGACGTCGCCGGAGACGATCCGGCGGGCCAGGCCCTCGACGATCGCGGTCTTGCCCACGCCGGGCTCGCCGATCAGGACGGGGTTGTTCTTCGTGCGGCGGGAGAGGACCTGGATGACGCGCCGGATCTCGTCGTCGCGCCCGATCACCGGGTCGAGCCGGCCGCGCTCGGCCGCCTCGGTGAGGTCGCGCCCGAACTTCTCCAGCGCCTGGAACTTGTCCTCGGGGCTCTGGTCGGTGACGCGCTGGCTGCCGCGGACCTCGCCGAGCGCCTGCAGCAGGGCGTCCTTCGTCGCGCCCTGCGAGCGCAGCGCCTCGCCGGCGCGGGAGCCGTGGCCGGCGAGCGACAGCAGGATGTGCTCGGTCGAGACGTACTCGTCGGACAGCTCGCGCATCTCGTGCTCGGCGGCGCGCAGCACCTGCACGAGCTCGGACGCCGGGGAGGCGACCTCGCCACCCTCGCCCATCACCGGCAGGCCGTCGAGCGCGGCGTTCAGCTCGGCGCGGACCGCGCCGGGCGCGACGCCGAGCTTGCCCAGCACCGGCCCGACGATGCCGCCGTCCTGCTCGAGCAGCACGGCCAGCAGGTGCTCGGGGGTGACCTGCGGGTTGCGGCGGTCCTCGGCCAGCCGGGTGGCGGCCTGGACGGCCTCCTGGGACTTCAGCGTGAATCGGTCTGCGTTCATGGGGCTCCGCGTACGTGTTCAGATCTCAGCGTGACTGACTCAGATCTTAGCTCATCCGCGAGCGCCGTCAACCGCGCTTGGAGCGCGGTCGCGCGGGTAGGCCCGACCCATGACCAAGCATGACCCGCCCCCGCACGACGAGCACGCGCGCGAGCCGCTCGGCCCGTTCACGCCGGACGACGAGACGCCCCTCGGCGACACCCCGGAGGCGCACGACGAGATCAGCCCGCACGACCTGCCCAAGGATCACCCGGGCCGCCGAGCGGCGGAGGAGCAGGCGGGGGGCGAGGGCGGCACGACCCGGGGCGACGTCGGCGACTGAGCGCCGCCGCCGCGCCGGTCAGGCCGGCGCGGGCGCGGCCGTGCGTTCCGCGAGCCGCGCGGCGGCCGCCTCGAGGGCGGGGGTCGCCGAGATCTGCGGCCCCCAGCCCCGCGCGATGTCCGGGCGCAGCGCCGCGTCGCGCGTGGCCACGATGCAGGCGACGCCGCGGGCGATCAGCGCCGCCGCCGCGGGGCCGACCATGACCGGCTGCTGCTGGGGACAGGGCGCCACGGCGCGAACCTACCCCGGCGACGCTCAGGACGACTGGCGCCCGTCGCGGTCGTCGCGGTCCACACGGTCCTCGCGCTCGACGCGGATCCGCGTGCGCTGCGGCTTGACGTCCGCCGCCCGCACGAGGTCGGCGCCCGGGCGCCGCTCGTAGCGCACGAGGTCGGCGCGGACCTCGTCGCGCCGGTGCTCCAGCGAGGCGATCTCGTCCATGAGCTGGGCGGCGCGGCGCTCGAGGGCGCCGACCTTGCGCTGCATGCGCTCGAGCTCGCTCTCGAGCTCGAGCACGCGCTCGACGCCCGCCAGGTTGAGCCCGAGGTCGGTCGTCATCTCCTGGATGCGCCGCAGCCGGTCCACGTCGGCCTGGGAGTACAGGCGCGTGCCCTTCGGCGAGCGCTTGGGCTCGATCAGGCCGCGCTGCTCGTACATGCGCAGGGTCTGCGGGTGCATCTCGGCCAGCTCGGCGGCCACCGAGATCATGAACACCCCGCGGTCGGAGGAGACCGTGACCCGGGTCGTCGTCCGGCGTGCGCGGCGCGGGACGGGCATCAGGACGTCCCCGCCCCGGCGGGCTCCTGCGCCCGGAACAGGCGCGAGCGCGGGTTGGCGTCCATCACGGCCGACAGCTTGTCGACCGCCTCGGACTGCTCGGCGGACAGGCTGGCCGGCACGTCGATGACGAACCGGTAGTGGATGTCCCCGCGGCCCTTGGCGCCCAGCCGCGGCGGCCCCTCGCCGCGCAGGCGCTGGACCGTCCCCGAGCGCGTGCCCGCCGGCACGCGCAGCTTCTTGGCGCCGTTGAGCGTGGGGACCTCGACCTCGGCGCCGCGCGCGGCCTCCGGGAAGGTGATCGGGACCTCGACCTCCACGTGCTCGCCCTTGCGGACGAAGATCGGCGACTGCTCGACCTTGGTGATCACATAGAGGTCGCCGCTCGGGCCGCCGTGGGGCCCGGGCTCGCCCTTGCCGCCGACGCGCACGCGCGAGCCGTCCTTGACCCCGGCGGGGATGTTCACGCGGTACTTGCGCACGGTGCGCGTCGCGCCCGAGCCGTGGCAGGTCGGGCACGGGTCCTCGATGACCGTCCCGGCGCCGTGGCAGCGCGAGCAGGGCTGGGAGATCGAGAACAGCCCCTGGCCCTGGCTCTCGATGCCGCGGCCCTGGCAGCGCGGGCAGACCTTGGGGCTCGTCCCGGGCTTCGCGCCGGTGCCGCGGCACGTGGCGCAGGTCTGCGAGGTCGGGACGGCGAGCGAGACCTGCGTGCCGTGCATCGCCTGCTCGAAGGAGATCGCGACCTCGGTCTCGAGGTCGCCGCCGCGCTCGGGCCGCGGCGCGCGCGCCCCGGACTGCTGGCCGCGCCCGGCCCCGGCGCCGCCGCCCGCGCCGCCGAAGAGGTTGTTGAGGATGTCGCCGATGCCGCCGGCGTCGAAGCCGCCGAAGCCGCCGCCGGCCGGCCCGCCCGGGCCGCCCGCCGTCCCGAACAGGCTGCCGCGGTCGTACTGCTTGCGCTTCTCGGGGTCGCCCAGGACGTCGTAGGCCGCCTGGATCTCCTTGAAGCGCGCCTCGGCCTTGGCGTCGCCCGGGTTGCGGTCCGGGTGGTGCTGGCGCACGAGCTTGCGGTGCGCCTTCTTGATGTCGTCCTGGCTCGCCTTGCGGTCGACGCCGAGGACCTTGTAGAGGTCGTCCCTGGCCATCGTCGCTAGGCGCTCACGACCACCTTGGCCGCGCGCAGGATCGTGTCGTCGTAGCGGTAGCCGGGCTGGTAGACCTCGACGACGATCCCGGCCTGCGTGCCCTCCACCGGCAGCTGCGCGACGGCCTCGTGGCGGTGGGGGTCGAACGCCTCGCCCTTGGGCGACTCGGCGACGACGCCGACGCGCGTCAGCGCGCCCGCGAGCTCCTGCTGCACCAGGCGGATGCCGTGGGTCAGGTGGTGGTCGCCGGGGCCCTCGGCGGTCTCCGCCGCCGCGATCGCGCGGTCGAGGTTGTCCAGCGCGGGCAGCAGCTCGCGCACGAGCTTGCCGAC
>JAICJK010000473.1 GCA_025928415.1 Solirubrobacteraceae bacterium
CAGGTGATAGACGCTCGGATCGTCCTGGTTGACGCTCTTGGCCGTCAGCCGCAGGCCGAGCACGCGCGTGTAGTAGTCCACGTTCCGGGCCGCATCGCCGGTGATCGCGGTGACGTGATGGATGCCGTCGAGCTTCATGAGTCGCCTCCGGGGAACGGTTGCCAGAAAAAGCTTGCCCTGGCAAGTATAGCGCTCGAGAGGCGCGTCCGGTCCGGGCCTACCCCGCCCCCAGCAGCCCCCGCATGCACCGCCGCGCCCGCGCACGGGCGCCCGGCTCGTCGAGCTGGATCGCCGTGCTCGCCGCCGAGGCCAGGGCGTAGAGCGCGAAGGCGACGTCGGCCGGGCGCGTGCTCGCGGGGAGGTCGCCGGCGTCGATCGCCGCGCGGAGGTCGGCCTCCAGCGCCGCGTGCATGCGCCGGCGGGCGCGGGCCACGGCGTCTCGCAGCGGACCGGGCCGGGCGTCGAACTCGATGGTGGCGGTGGTCACGAAGCAGCCGCCCGGAAGCGCGCGCCGCTGGTGATAGGACAGCCAGCGATCGACGAGCGCGAGCAGGCGCGGGAGGCCGGGCTCGCGCCGGGCCACCGGCCGCCAGACCTCGCGCGTGAAGTGCTCGACCGCCGCCTCGAACGTCGCGACCTGCAGCTCCTCCTTGCTGCCGAACAGCCCGAAGAGGCCGCTCTTGCTCATCGACAGCTCGTCGGCGAGCCGGCCGATCGTCAGGCCCTCGAGGCCGTCGACCGAGGCGCGGCGCACGGCGGCGTCCAGGACGCCGGCCCGGGTCTCGGCGACTGCGGTGGCGGAGCGGCGGGGCACGCAAGCCATGATACGGTACGAACGATCGTGCTGTAAATCATCCGACGCGACGAGGAGACCGACATGAACGTGCGGTGGCTGGGCTGGGCCGGCGTGGAGCTCGAGGCCGAGGGGGCGACGCTCGTCATCGACCCGCTGGCCGATCCGGCCGGGACGTTCGCCGCCCTGGGCGACGCCGCGCGCGACGTCGAGCTGCCCGCCGTGGAGGCCGGCGCGGCGGGCCGCGCCGTCGCGGGGCTCGTCACGCACCTGCACCGCGACCACGCCGACGCCGGAGCGCTGGCGGCCGCGCTGGCGCCCGGAGCCACCGTCCACCAGCCGGTGGCCACGGAGACGACCAACCTCGCGATCGCCCAGGCCGAGCACGAGCTGACGGCCGCCGCGCTGCCGCGGCGCGAGATCGCCGTCTGGGACACCGTCACCGCCGGCCCGTTCACCTGCACGGCGCTGCCGGCCGTGGACGGCCTCGGCGACCCGCAGGTCGCCTGGCTCGTCGAGGCGGGCGGGCGCCGGGTGCTGCACCTCGGGGACACCCTCTTCCACGGCGCGTGGTGGCAGATGGCGCGCCGGGCCGGCCCGTTCGACGTCGTCCTGGCGCCGGTCAACGGCGCGGTCGTCGACTTCGCCCACCAGCAGCCGGCCAGCCCGCTGCCCGCGACGCTGGAGCCCGAGCAGGCCGCCCTCGCCGCGGAGCTGCTGGGCGCCGCGACGGTCGTGCCGATGCACTACGGCGGCTACGCGCTGGACCCGTACTACCGCCCGATCGCCGACGCCCGCGAGCGCTTCGAGCGCGCCGCCCGCGGCCGCCCCTACCGCGCCGCGCCGCTGGCCCCCGGCGAGACCTTGTGACTCACGCGGCCTTCGGGACCGGCGCCACGCCGAGCTCGGTCAGCTTGCGGTCGAACTCCGCGATGCGCCCGGTGTCCACGTAGAAGTCCTCGTGCTCGACGATCTTCCCCCACCGCGTGCGCAGCACCAGGACGGTCCGGTTCTCATACAGCCGCGTCCCGTCCGGCCCGTCGGCGTGGTCGTCGAAGCGCACCATCATCGTCAGCGCCCACGGCGGGCCGCTGATCGCGATCTGCCGGATCTCCCCCTGCACCCTGGCGGCGGTGAAGTTCTGCAGGAAGCGGTCGATGCCCGCCCGGCCGACCCACTCCCCGGCCCACCGGTGGTCGCCGCCGGCGAAGCGCAGGACGGCATCGCCGGCATAGGCCTCGAGCAGGGTCGAGTGGTCGCCGGCGTTGAGCTTCTCGACGTCGCGCGCGAACTTCACGCGCAGCAGGCGCGGGAGCAGCGCGCGGCCCGCGACCGCGAAGGCCGCGCCGGCGAAGGCGCTCTTGAGGTGCATGCGTGACTCCTCGTGGCTGGGTGGATCGCTCTCGTGCGCGAAGGGTACGCGCCGCTCACCGGCCCGCGGTCGCTACCGCGGGCGCAGCACGCGCCCGGCGACCTCGCTCGCCCGGACGCCGGACGGCCCGTCGACCACGCGAACGGGCAGCGTCTCGCCGCCGAGCCGGCGCTCGAGCCGCCCGGCGTCGCGGCGACCTCGATCCAGCCGATGGCGCCGGACGCGGCCGGGGCGGCGCCCGCCGCATCGCGCTCGATGAAGAAGGGCAGGAAGGCTCGGCGAGCGACTCCGCGACCCCGGTCAGCCGGGCCGTCCTCCCCTGCCGCCCGACCGTGGTGACCGGCGTGCCCAGATGCTCCGCGACGACCGCCGCGTCCGCCCGCGCCACGGGCGCGGCGAGCGCCTAGAGTCCGCGCATGGCCCACGGCGCCGGCCTCGGCGAACGGGACGAACGGGTACCTGGCGGGGCGGCCGCGCCGGCCCGCGCCCCTGCCGCGCCGCGGCGGCTCTCGCCCGACGCCCGCGCGCTGCTGATCATCGTGGCGGCGGTCGTGCTGGCCAACCTCCCCTACGTCCTCGGGATCTTCGAGGC
>JAICJK010000564.1 GCA_025928415.1 Solirubrobacteraceae bacterium
CAGCTCGGCGAGGCCAACACCGCCTTCTCGCGCTACGGCGGCACGGGGACGCCGTTCTTCCTGCTCGGGACCTCCGATCAGGACCTCAAGAAGGTGACGGCGTCCTACACCGACCTGCCGCCCGCCATCGACGCCGAGCTGAAGGCGGCCGGGGCGGCGCAGTGAGCGCGGCGCGCCGTCCGGGCGGGCTCTGGATCGCGGCGCTCGTGCTGGCGCTGGTCGGCACCGGCATCGCCGCCTACCTGACCTACGTGCACTACTCGGGCGCGAGCCCGATCTGCGAGATCTCCCACGGCTGCGAGAAGGTGCAGACCTCGGAGTGGTCCAAGCTCGCCGGCGTGCCGGTCGCGCTGCTCGGCCTGATCGGCTACGTCGGGATCCTGGGGGCGCTGTTCGTGCGCGGCGAGATCGGGACCCTCGGCGCCGCCGCGCTGTCGTGGGTCGGCTTCGGCTTCAGCGCCTACCTCACCTACCGCGAGATCTTCACGATCGAGGCGATCTGCATCTGGTGCGTCGCCAGCGCGATCGTCCTGACGCTGCTGACCGTGGTGACCACCGCGCGCCTCCTGCTGATGACGCCGGACCCGGGCCCGCCCGCCGCGCAGCGCGATCACGCGGGCGCCGCGGCCTGAGCCCGCAGGCGCCCCACGCGCCGATGTAGGGTGCTACCCTACATGCAGTGGCGCTGAAGAAGACCAGCATCTACCTCGACGACGCGCTGGACCGCGTGCTCGCCCAGCGCGCGGCCGAGGAGGGCGTCAGCAAGGCGGAGTTCATCCGCCGCGGCCTCGAGGGGCTCGCCACCCGCCCCAAGCGGGTCAAGCCCACGCCGGGGACGTTCAGCGGTCCCCCGGATCTCGCCCAGCGGGACGAGGACTACCTCGCGCAGATCGACATGGACCGCCGCTGAGTGGCCGTCGTGCTCGACAGCTCGGCCGCCATCGCCTTCTACAGCGATACGGACGCCGCCCATGAGCGCGTCCTTCCCTACATCAACGCGCTCGAAGACGATCTCGTGACCACACCGCTCATCGTCACCGAGCTTGATCGCCAGCTCCCGCGCTTCGGTGGCCGACGGGCACAGGAGCTGTTCTGGACCGACCTCGAGCGCGGCGCCTACACCGTCCGCTGGTGGTCCACGGCGATGGCCGAGACGCTGGTCCTCGCCCGCGAGCGTCCCGCGCTCGGGCTCGCCGACGCCTCGCTGCTCGCGCTCGCGCGATTGCTGGGCACGGACCGCATCGCCACGCTCGACCATCGCCACTTCCGCCTCGCGAGGACGGCCGAAGGCCTGCCGTTCGAACTCGTCCCCTGACCAGAAAGACACCATGAGCCACCCCGACTCCTTCGGCGCCCGCGCCACCCTGCGCGTCGGCGACCGCGAGCACACCATCTACCGCCTCGACGCGCTCCAGTCGCGCTTCGACGTCGCGCGGCTCCCCTACAGCCTCAAGGTGCTGCTCGAGAACCTGCTGCGCACGGAGGGCAACGGCGCGGTGACCGCGCAGGACATCGAGGCGCTCGCCCGCTGGGACGCCACGTCGGAGCCGAGCGACGAGATCGCCTTCACGCCGGCGCGCGTCGTCATGCAGGACTTCACGGGCGTGCCGGCCATCGTCGACCTCGCGGCGATGCGCGACGCGATGGCCGCCCTCGGCGGCGACCCGACGAAGATCAACCCGCTGGTGCCCGCGGAGCTCGTCATCGACCACTCCGTGCAGGTCGACGTCTTCGGGACCCACGACGCCTTCCGCGCCAACGCCGAGCGCGAGTTCGAGCGCAACCAGCAGCGCTATGAGTTCCTGCGCTGGGGCCAGGAGGCGTTCGACAACTTCGCCGTCGTCCCGCCGGACACCGGCATCGTCCACCAGGTCAACCTCGAGTACCTGTCGCGCAGCGTCTTCGTGAACGAGAAGACCGGCGAGGCCTACCCCGACACGCTCGTCGGCACCGACTCGCACACGACGATGGTCAACGGCCTCGGCGTGCTGGGCTGGGGCGTCGGCGGCATCGAGGCCGAGGCCGCGATGCTCGGGCAGCCGATGTCGATGCTGATC
>JAICJK010000318.1 GCA_025928415.1 Solirubrobacteraceae bacterium
CGGACGGCGACGGCGGCCTCGGGCGGCGGGGTCATGCGCCGCGGCGCCGCCCGAGGCGGTGGCGCGCCTCGAGGGCGGCGGCGATCGGGACGAACAGCGCGCCCGCCAGCGAGCCGGCGGCGAAGCGCCCGGCGAAGCGGATCGAGCGGCCGACGGTCATCGGCTCCTGCAGGCGCTCGGGGCGCCCGGCCACGACCGTGCTCGCCGGCGAGGCGCCGGGCGCGGGCTTGGTCCCCGCGATCGCCAGCGCGTACGGCGCCGCGCCGGCGCGGTGCCAGTCCGGGGCGATGTGGCGCACGCTCACCGCGTCGAAGCCCGCGCGCTCGAACCACCGGCGGTAGGCGGCCTCGGGCGGGAACAGCATCCAGGCGTCGGCCAGGCGCCGGGCGATCGGGTTGCCGGGCGGCAGCGGGCCGGCCAGCATCGCCACGCCGCCGGGCTTGAGGACCCGGTAGGCCTCGGCGATCGCCCGCTGGGGGTCGGGCCAGTACTCGATGCTCCCGGTCGACACGTAGCGGTCGAGCTCGTCGGTCCCGAACGGCAGGTCCTCGGCATCGCCGAGGACCTTCTCCACGCCGTCGAGCGCCGGCTTGGCCCGCGCGCGGGCGATCTGGTGCGGGCTCTGGTCGAGCATCGTCACCCGCGCCGGGTCCACGCGGGCGACGACGCCCTCGGTGGCGAACCCGGTCCCGGCGCCGACGTCGGCGGTCCGCAGGTCGGGCCGGTCGAGTCGCGCAAGCTCGAGCGCCTCGGCGCGCATCCGCGCCGTCCAGAACAGCGGGTTGACGTAGCGGTCATAGCCCAGCGAGAGGAACCGGTAGAACCAGTAGGCCTCCTTCTTGTGCTGGATCAGCCGCATCGGAGCCCCATACCCGCGAGCATGACGACCCGCACGCCGCACCGCGAGCCGGCCCTGAGATGAGCGTTCCCCACGACCCCGCGACCCGCATGGACGAGTGGCTGCCGCACCCGGCGGTGCGCGTCCGGCACGCGCGGCGCGCGAGCGGCGACGTGGAACCGGACGCGCTGTGGGCCGCCGCGAGCACCGTGCGCCTGCGCGACACGCCGAGGCTGGGGCGGCTCGTCCGGTGGCGCATCCCGGGGACGGCCGGCGACGTCACCTACCGCCAGATGTTCCGCGAGTACCCGTTCACGGTCCTGGAGGAGACGCCGCGCAGCTCGGTGTCCGGCCTGTGCGGGCGCATCTGGACGCTGTCGCGCGACTACCCGCGGCTGGCCGGCCCGGACGAGTTCACGGCCTGGGACCGCTCCGGGACCGTGCGGGTCCTCTTCGGGCACTGGGTGCAGGAGGACGAGCGCGGCCGGCCGGAGCTGGTCAGCGAGGCGCGCGTGCAGCCCACCGACCGCCTCGCGGCGCTGCGGCTGCGGGCGCTGTGGGCGGGCTTCGGCGTCTTCGAGCGCCTCGTGGGCGCCGAGCCGCTGACCGTGGCCGTGCGCCGCGCCGCGGGCGGCTAACGGCCGCCGGGGTGCGGGGCGATGCGCGCGCTGCGCTCGGCCCGCAGGCTCGCGACGTCCCGGTCGCCGCGCTGGGCGGCCCGCCCGAGAGCGGTCACGAAGACCAGCGCCGGGACCGCCAGTGCGGTCCAGGCCAGCCCGATGGTCAGCAGCATCTCCATGCCCCATGCCTCCTGGCCCTGCGGTCAAGGCCGATCGCGATGGTCATTCGCGGTGTTCCCTCGCAGCCCTCCCCCGAATCGGGGATCAGCGGCCGCGACGGACCCGGAGCGCGTAGGCCGACGGCGCGCGGCGGACCTGCGGGTTGTCGATCGTCCCGATCCGGCTCATGAGCTTCGTCCATTGGCCGGGCTTGAGGACCGACGGCGCGGCGGTGCTGCGGCCCTTGCCCCGGGTCGACCCGTCGACCCGGAAGCCGACGTGGATGTGGTCGGCGTGATCGGGCAGCGACAGCGTGTTGTCCGCGCCCGGGAAGGTCATCAGCGAGATGATCTGGTGCGGCTTCATCGAGCCCTGCAGGGTCAGCAGGCGGCGGATCGTCGTGTCGGTGATCGAGCCCGGGCCCTGGTGGCCGAGGATCGGGATGCCGTTGATCGCCGCGATGTCGACGGCGGTGCCGGTGCTGTGCTCGGAGACGTTGCCCGACGCCGTCATCACGCCGTGGCCGCACTCCAGCGAGGAGACCGTCGGCTTGAGGCCGGACGCGGCGAGGAACTCGAGCGTGGCGAGCACGCGCCGGTCGATCGCGCCGGAGCGGATGTCGTCGCGGCCGCAGGCGTAGAGCTGCACGCGCGCGTCGTGCAGGACGCGCTGCTGCAGCGCCTCCTTGCTCATGAGCAGGATCTGGCCGATCGAGGCCGAGTCGTCGCCGGCGCCGAGCAGCGAGTTGTCGCCGCCGGCGCCGTAGACGTTCGTGTCGGTCAGCAGGCGCCAGCCGTCGAGGATCGGCTTCGGGTCGATGCGCGGGGTCTTGCGGCCCGCGGGGCGGACCTCGAAGCGGACGACGCCGTGCCCGTCGGCGGTCGTGCGGCCCACGCGGCCGAGGACCGTGCCGCCGGGGACGATGGCGCCCTTGCGCAGGCGCGCCCAGCGGCCCTTGGAGGCGGTGTGGCGCTTCGCGCCCGGCGCGGCGACCCACACGAGCCGGTCGATCGCGGTCCCGGTCTGCGGCAGGTAGCGGTTCGCGCCGGCCGGGCGGACCTTCAGGCCGCCGCCGCCGGCCCGCCGGAGCAGCAGCCTGGGCGTCTTCGCGACGCCGGGCACCCGGGCGATCCACTGCGTCTCGGGCCCGCTGCGGCGTGCGGCGGCGTGCGGCGCCGCCGCCGCCACGGAGGCCTTGGCCTGCTTGGCCTGCTTGGCGGCCCATGTCGCGGGGCCGGTCCGGGCGAGCTGCCGCCCTGCGGTCGCGGCCCGGGTCGGCTTGGGGTCCTTGTGCGGGAGGTCCAGCTCGCGGGCGATCTCGGCGCTGCTGACGTCGCGGTGCACCGGGGCGCGGTAGGACCGCGCGAGGCTGCCCAGCCGCGCGTAGGTGTAGGTGTTGCCGTAGACGTCGCGCAGCCGGACGTAGCGGCCGTACCGCTTGGACTGCCCGATCGCGACGATCCGCCCGTCCTGTACGGCGACCGCGGCGCGCCCGGCCTTCGCGTGGATCAGGATCGAGCGGCGGGTGCTCGAGGACTCCACCGCCATCGCGGCGTTGTGGCCCTGGGCGACGCGGCGGGTGCTCGTCCGGGTCGACAGCCGCCCGGCGTAGCTGACCTTCCCGTAGACCGGGAAGCGGCCCTGGGTCAGGCCGGTCAGCGAGGAGACCAGGTCGGACGGCAGGCCGCCGATCAGGCGGGCGCGCATGAGGACGCTGTCGACGTACCAGTCGGCGTGGTTGTAGGCGAAGATCGCCTTGCGGATGTCGGTCTCGGCGCCCGCGGCGCGCAGGTAGCGCGCGGCGGCGAAGATCGCGTCGGCGGGGTTGAACGGGTCCTTGCGGCCGTCGTGGTTGGCGTCGACGCCCCACTGCTCCCAGGTGGACGGCATGAACTGCATCCAGCCGACGGCGCCGGCGGAGGACACGTTGAGGTTGCGCCCGTAGTCGGTCTCGATCTCGTTGATCGCCGCCAGGACCTCCCAGCGCACGCCGTACTGCATCCCGGCGGCCTGGTAGATCGAGAGCAGGAACGGCGGGATCCGGAAGTGCTCGATGAAGAAGTTCGGCACGCCGATCGGGGCGGGCAGCGAGAGGTCGCCGTAGCCGCCGAGCGCGCCGGGCGCCGTCGTGGTGGTCGCCGTCCCGGGGCCGGGGGTGGCGGTGTCGGTGGCCGAGCCGTCGCCGGCGTCCGCCTGCCGGCCGGCGTCGCGCCTGTCGCGGGCGCGGTTCTCCGCGGCCAGGCGCTTGGCCTGCGCGGCCTGGTCGGCGCTGTCGTCGTGGTCGACGAGCGGCGGGGCGGCCTTGACCGGGGTCGTGGTCGTGGTGGCCGGCGCGGGGGCGGCGGCCGGGGCGGGCGTGGCGGGGGTGGC
>JAICJK010000398.1 GCA_025928415.1 Solirubrobacteraceae bacterium
CGAGATCTGCGGGCTGGCGCCCTCGCGGGTGACGGGCCCCTCGGGGTTCGGCC
Source organism: Solirubrobacteraceae bacterium (assembly GCA_025928415.1). Lineage (GTDB taxonomy): Bacteria > Actinomycetota > Thermoleophilia > Solirubrobacterales > Solirubrobacteraceae > Paraconexibacter. The sequence continues at coordinate 54 of JAICJK010000398.1, forward strand.
TGCAGACCGGCCTGTGGGAGTCCGCGCTGGTGCGCGTGACGGTCACGGGCGCGGTGACGGTGTTCACGGGCGCCTCGCCGCATGGCCAGGGCCACGAGACGACGATGGCCCAGGTCGTGGCCGACAAGCTCGGCATCGACCCCGCGCAGGTGGAGGTCATCCACGGCGACACCGGCACCGGGCCGATGGGCCTGGGGACCTACGGCTCGCGGACGACGGCGGTCGGCACCGAGTCGATCGCCCGCGCGACCGACAAGATCGTGGCCAAGGCGCGGGCGATCGTCGCCCACCAGCTCGAGGCCGCCCCGGAGGACATCGAGCTGCAGGACGGCACGTTCGCGGTCCGCGGGTCGCCGGGCAAGGGCATGACGCTGGCCGAGGTCTCCGGCGCCGCGCACATCCCCGAGAACCTCCCCGACGGCATGGAGCCCGCCCTGGAGGAGACCGCGTTCTACGACCCGGAGAACTTCGTGTTCCCGTTCGGCGCGCACGCCTGCGTCGTCGACGTCGACGCCGAGACCGGCAAGGTGCGGGTCGTCCGCTACGTCGCGGTCGACGACTGCGGCCCCGCGATCAACCCGATGCTGATCGACGGCCAGGTGCACGGCGGGATCGTGCACGCGATCGGCCAGGCGCTCTACGAGCGCGTGCACTACGACGAGGACGGCCAGCTCGTGACCGGGACGTTCACCGACTACGCGCTGCCCACCGCCGCGGAGCTGCCGTCGTTCGAGACCGACCGCACCGAGACGCCGTCGCCGGTCAACTCGCTCGGGGTCAAGGGCGTCGGCGAGGCGGGGACGATCGCCGCGACCCCGGCGGTGCTCAACGCGGTCGTCGACGCGCTGCGGCCGCTCGGCGTCACGTACCTGAACATGCCGCTGTCGCCCATGCGGGTGTGGGGCGCGATCCAGGAGGCGAAGGCATGATCCCCGACCGGTTCGACTACGCCGCGCCCGCGAGCGTGGAGGAGGCCGTGGGCCTGCTGGCCCAGGGCGGCGAGGACGCCAAGCTGCTGGCCGGCGGCCACTCGCTGCTGCCGCTGATGAAGCTGCGCCTGGCCGCGCCGTCGCTGCTGGTCGACCTGCGGCGGGTCGACGGGCTGCGCGGCGTCGCCCGCGAGGACGGCAGCTGGCGGATCGGCCCGATGACGCGGCACGCCGACCTGCAGGTCCGCGAGGACCTGGGGATCGTCGCGGCGGCGGCGGCGCGCATCGCCGACCAGCAGGTCCGCAACCGCGGGACGATCGGCGGCTCGCTCGCGCACGGCGACCCGGCCAGCGACCTGCCGGCGGTCGTCGTGGCGATGGAGGGGAGCGTCACGGCGACCGCGGCGGCCGGCGCGACGCGCGAGATCGCGGCCGCCGACCTGTTCCAGGACTACCTAACGACCGCCCTGCAGCCCACCGAGGTCCTCACCGACGTCCGGCTGCCCGTCCTGGACGGCTGGGGCCACGGCTATCAGAAGTTCACCCGCCGGGCGGAGGACTGGGCGATGGTCGGCGTCGTCGCGCTCGTCAAGAAGGCCGCCGACGGGTCGTGCGAGGACGTGCGCGTGGCCTACACGAACATGGCCTCGACGCCGATCCGCGCGACGGCGGTCGAGGCGGCGCTGCGCGGCGGCGGGCTGGACGGCGCCGCCATCGACGCGGCGGCGGCCCACGCCGACGAGGGGACCGACCCGCCGGCCGACCTGAACGCCTCGGCGGACTACAAGCGGCACCTGGCGCGGGTGCTCACCGCCCGCGCGCTGCGGGAGGCGGCCTCCTCATAGGCCGCCTCGGGTCCGTCGACGCCGTCCGGGCGGCGCTCGAGGGCGAGCGCTACCTGGCCGACCGCGCGCTGGCCACCGCGGTCTTCCTGGCCGGCGCGCTGGAGGCGCCGCTGCTGCTGGAGGGCGAGGCGGGGGTGGGCAAGACGGAGGTCGCCCGCGCGCTGGCGGCCGCGACCGGCGCGCGCCTGATCCGCCTGCAGTGCCACGAGGGCATCGACGTCCACCACGCCCTCTACGACTGGGACCACGCCCGCCAGCTCCTGGCGCTGCGGGCCGCCGAGGGCGGCGTGGACGAGGGCGAGCTGTTCTCCGAGCGCTTCCTGCTGCGCCGCCCGCTGCTCGAGGCGCTCGACAGCGCCGAGCCCGTCGTCCTGCTCATCGACGAGATCGACCGCGCCGACGACGAGTTCGAGGCGTTCCTGCTCGAGCTGCTCAGCGACTTCGCCGTGACGATCCCCGAGCTGGGGACGGTCACGGCGCGCACGCGACCCACCGTCGTGCTGACCTCCAACCGCACGCGCGAGCTGCACGACGCGCTCAAGCGCCGCTGCCTGTATCACTGGATCGACTACCCCGACGCGGCCCGGGAGGCGGAGATCCTGCGCGCCCGCGTCCCCGGCGTGCCGGAGGAGATCACCGCCCGCGTGTGCGCGGCGGTCGCCCGGCTGCGCGAGGAGGAGCTCTACAAGCTGCCGGGCGTGGGGGAGACGATCGCCTGGGCGCGCGCGCTGCTGGCCCTCGGGGAGCAGGCCGGGCTGGACGAGACGCTCGGGGTCGTGCTCAAGGTCCGCGAGGACCTCGACCGCGTCCGCTCGCAGGCGGTGCTCGACGGTGTCTGAGCCGGGCCCGCCGGGGCGGGTGGTCGACCCGCTCGTCGCGCTCGCGGGCCTGCTGCGGGCCGGGGGCGTGCGCGTCGGGACCGGGGAGATCGAGGCGGCGCTGCGCGCGCTCGCCGCGGTCGACTCCGGCTCGCGCGCCGATGCGCGCCTGGCGCTGCGGGCCGTCCTGTGCTCGCGCCACGAGGACCTGCCGGTCTTCGACGCCGCCTTCGCCGCGCTGTTCGGCGACGACGCCGGCTCCGCCGGCCGGCCGGGCGTCGACCTGGGCGAGGGCGCGACACTGGCGCTGCCGCGCGTCGCCTCGCCGGACCCGCCGGCGCGGGCGGCCGAGCCGGTCGCCGAGCCGGTGGCGGTCCCCTCGGCGTGGAGCGACGTCGAGCTGCTCAAGGACAAGGACTTCGCCGCCTACTCCGATGCCGAGCGCGCGATGGCGCGCTCGGTGCTGCGCACGCTGGCCGCCCGCGGCCCGATGCGGCTCGGGCGCCGCACCCGCCCGGTGCGCCGCGGCGGCTCGCGCGTCGACCTGCAGGGCACGCTGCGCGCCGCCGTGCGCCATGGCGGCGAGCCGCTCGAGCGCCGGATGCGCGCGCCGGTGCAGCAGCCGCGGCGGCTCGTCCTGCTCGTCGACGTCTCGGGGTCGATGGCGCCCTACGCGCGGATGCTGCTGCAGTACGCCCAGGCGGCGGTCAGCGCCCGGCGGCGGGTCGAGGC
>JAICJK010000127.1 GCA_025928415.1 Solirubrobacteraceae bacterium
CGCCGCTCCGGGCGCGCCGAGGCCCGCCCCGCCGAGCCCGCCGCCGCCCGCCCCGACCGCCCACGCCCGGCGCGCGACCAGGCGCTGACCGTCGTGGACCCGAACGAGGCGACGGTCTCCACCCGGGTCGTCCCCCGCCGCCCGGAGCGCCCCCGCCGCGAGGACGACCGCACCCCGGGCCAGCTCTCCTTCGAGGAGGACGAGCCCGGCGAGGGCCCGGAGCGCGGCGAGCGCTCCTGACGCGCCTACCGCGTCGGCGCCAGCCGGTCGCCGTCGTAGGCGGCGAGCGCCGGGAAGGCGAGCACGATCAGCCCGACGCCCGCCACGCAGGCCAGCCCGCCGCTGCTGACCGACAGCCGCGGGCTCGCCACCGCCGCGACCGCGCCGGCCTCCACATCCCCCAGCCGCGGCCCGCTGGTGACCACGAGCGAGTACACCGACGACATCCGCCCGCGCATCGCGTCCGGCGTCACGGACTGGTTGATGGTCGACCGGCAGACCGCGCTGACGCTGTCCGCCGCCCCCGCCAGGGCCAGCAGGCCGGCGGCCACCCACAGGTGGCTCGTCGCCCCGGCCGCGGCGATCGCCAGCCCCCAGGCGAGCACCGCCGCGATGACGATCCGGCCCAGCCAGCGCGCGTGCTCCAGCCAGCCGGTCGTCAGGGCCGCAATCGTCGCGCCGGCCGACACGGCCGCGTAGAGGACGCCGGTGCCCGCCGCGCCGGCGTGGTAGACGCTGAGGCTGAGGACCGCGAACAGCGCCCGCGGCATCCCGAAGGTCATCGCCATCAGGTCGATGGCGAACGAGCCGAGCAGCGCCGGCTCGCCGCGGACGAAGCGCAGCCCGGCGCGGATCGAGCGGCGGACCGACTCGCGCTCCTCCGGGGCGCCCTGCGGCGGCTGGGGCGCCATCGCCACCAGCGCGGCGACCATCGCCAGGCAGCTCACGGCGTCGGCGGTGTAGGCCGCGCCGACGCCGAGCCACGCGATCAGCAGCCCGCCGAGGCCCGGTCCGACGACCATCGTGAGCTGGTAGAAGCCGAAGTTGAAGGCCAGCGCGCTGCGCAGCCGGCCGGGTCGCACGAGGTTCGGGATGATCGCCGTGCGCGCCACGTTCTGGATCGCGCTGAAGCCGGCGAGCAGCCCGCCCAGGACGTAGAGCAGCGCGAGCGGCGGGTGCCCGGCGAACGCGCCCGCCGCCAGCCCGCCGCTCAGCGTCACGAGCGCGATCTGGTCGAGCAGCAGCAGGCGCCGCCGGTCCATCCGGTCGGCGATCGCCCCGCCGAGCAGCGCCATGAGGACGAGCGGGCCGAGCTCGACCGCTCCGAGCAGCCCGACCAGGAACGCCGACCCGGTCTCCACGTAGAGCTGGTAGGGCAGCGCCACCAGCGCGGCCTGCGTCCCCATCCCGGTGATGAGGTTGCCGGCGACGAGCCGCCGCAGGTCGGCCGACTCGCGCATCGCCGACGTGTCGACCGCGATGCGGGACAGCAGCCCGCCCCAGCGGCGGGCCGGCGCGCTCAAGCCGGGCTGCCGCGGCGTCGGGCCACGTCTCGCAGCCGGCGATACTTGAGCCGCAGCAGCGGCCGCTCGACGAGGTAGTAGCTCGCCGCCGCGCACGGGATGGTGACGGCCAGGGTCCCGCCCAGCACGACGGGGAACGAGGCCCCCGCCCCGCTGGAGCCGAGCTCCAGCGCGACGACGTAGTGCCACAGGAAGAGGCCATAGGAGATCAGGCCCAGCCAGGCGACCGCGGGCTGCGCGAGCACCCGGTGCGGCAGCCCGCCGCGCCGGTCGCCGAACACGGCCGGAGCGAGCAGCAGCACCGCGATCCCCGCGAAGGCGACGTGGCCGGTCGCGAGCTGGCTGCGGACGAGCAGCAGGGGCGTGGCCGGAAGCCACACGCACAGCGCCGCGTAGCCCGCCGCGGCCAGTGCCCAGGCGACTTCGGGGCGCGCGGCGAGAACCCGCAGGACCCACGGCGGCCGGGCTGCTCCGCCGAAGCCGACCGACACGATCGCCATGCCCATGCCGAGGGCGAACCACAGCACGTAGGCCGCCACGGTCGCGCCCGCCCACGTGGGAAGCCCGCCCGCGACGACGTACTCCAGGACGACCGAGAGCACCGAGAGCGTGCTCAGCACCACGAGCTCCGCCAGCATCCACCCGCGGACGCCGGCGCGGCGGGTCATCCGCTCCATCGCCACGGCGTAGAACGGCAGCACGACGTAGAAGGTCAGCTCGACGACGAGGCTCCACGTCTGCGCCAGGCCGCACGTGGTCGGCGCGTCGACGCACCGCTGCCCGTCGAAGACCGGCAGGGTGTGCACGAGCGCGTACATCGGCCACCATTCCCCGTCGAGCACGCCGGTGACGCCGGGGACGATCACGAGCACCGTCAGGATCAGCCAGTAGGCGGGGTAGATCCGGAGGACGCGGCGCTTGAGGTAGTCCGCGACGCGGGGGGCCGCCGCGCCGCCGGCCTTGTGGGCGATGAACGGCCGGTAGAGCAGGAAGCCGGAGACGAGGAAGAAGATCGTCACCCCGATGTTCAGGTGGGCGAGCACGCGCCCCGGGACCGACGAGGACACCGCTCCGCCGGCGAGCGCGGTGTGGACGAGGACGACGCAGAGCACCGCGACCGCGCGGATGCCGTCGATGAGCGGGAAGCGCGGATGGCGTGGCGGGGGCGCCACGGCGTCGGGGACGGCGTGCCGCCGGCCGGGTCCCTGCCGGCCGGCAGGAGGTCCCGGGACCGGGGGCGCTACCGGGGCCTCGGACACGCGCGCAGTATAGGTAGGACCGCTGCGCCGACGCGCCCGGCCGGCGGGGCCGTGGGGGAAGCTGCGACGCCTCGAGAGGAAATCCTGGATTTCGCGACTCAGACGCGCCCGTTCAGGGTAGGTCCGAGCGTCGTCAAGGGATCTCGGCTGCTGCGCGGCCGGCGCGAACGGGAGAGTGGGAGCATGAGGCGGGTTCTTGTCCTGGCGGCGGCAGCGGTGTCGACGGCGATCCTGGGGGCTGCGAGCGCGAGCGCCGCGGTGACGGTCTCGTCGTTCTCGGCCACGCCGTCGACCACGGCGGCGGGCGGCCATCCGAACTTCACGACGACGTTCAACTTCTCCTACTCGGCGGCGTCGGACGACGTCAAGAGCACGACCGTGAAGCTCCCGGCAGGCCTGACCGGCAACCCCAACGCCGCCACGAAGTGCACCACGACCCAGCTCGCCGCAGACGCCTGCCCGGCCTCCTCGAAGATCGGCACCGTGACCTCCGTCGCCCAGCCGGACTCGCCGCTCCCGCTCGTGACGCTCCCGGCGGTCACGGCCAACGGCGACGTCTACAACGTCGCGCCGACCGGCAGCGAGCCCGCGCGGATCGGCATGGTCATCCGCCCGCCGGCCACGGCGCTGTTCGGGAAGTTCTCGCTGTCCGGCCCGGCATCGGTCCGCGTGCCTGGCGACTACGGCCTCACGGTCAGCTTCGACAACCTGCCGCGCAGCCTGCCCGCGCTCAGCGGGACGGTGCCGATCGGCGTGCAGATCAAGTCCATCAGCCTGACGCTGAACGGGATCGTCGGCAGCAAGGCGTTCATGACCAACCCGACGAGCTGTGGCGCCGCCACGACGACGGCCACCGCCACGTCGTACGCGTCGGCGACACCGTCGACCAAGACCTCGACGTTCACGCCGACGGACTGCGCGCACGTGCCGTTCAACCCGAGCATCGGGTTCGTGGCCAACGTCGTGAAGGCGGGCGCCCCCGAGGGCGTGATCCTCGCGACCAACGTGCCGGCGAACGACCTGCCGCGCAGCCAGTCGCACATCAGGAGCACCGACGTCTACCTCCCCCTGGGCACCGGCGTCAACGTCGCGGCGCTCGGCGCGATCACGCCGTGCACCGACGCGCAGCTCGCGATCAACAGCGCCGGGGCGCCGACCTGCCCGGCGTCGTCGCAGGTGGGGATCGCCGTCCTCATCTCCCCGCTGGTCGGGACGTCCGTGGGCAACGTCTACTTCGCCCAGGGCACCGCCACGGACCCGTTGCGCATGTTCATCAGCGCGAAGGTCACCGCGACGCAATACGCGAAGTTCATCGCCACGAACACCTTCCTGCCCACCGGTGCGATCAAGGCGACGCTGACGAACCTGCCGCAGACGCCGGTCACGACGTTCGCGCTCGGCTTTCCCGGCGGGCCGTCGGGCCTGCTGACCGCGCCGGCCACGTGCGGCGCCCACTACGCCGCGGGGGTCTTCACCCCCTGGCGCGGTCTCCCGCTCGCCGGCGCGTTCTACGCCCAGACGGTGAACAGGACCACGACGGGCGCGGCTTGCCCGCAGGCGGCGACGCTGCGGAGCTTCATGCCGCGCGCGGTCCTGCCCGCGGCAGCGCGTAGGGGGGCGTCCACGCACGGCACCGTGCCCCGCCGGGTGCGCAGCCTGATGCAGCACCGGATGAGCGTCCTGCGCCACGCGATGGCCAAGCGTCGCTGACGCCGGCGAGCCCGGCGGCGGGACGTCCCGCCGCCGGCCGCCGGCCGTCCGCGGGCGCTGGGCCGGTCAGAACCCGGCCTGCCCCGGCGGCTTGACCGGCCGCGGGTCGGTCTCGTCGCCGTGGTAGGAGACGTAGGCGCCGACGACCATCGCCGCCGTGGCGAGGAAGAGGATCGCGATGCCGATCCCGACGACGCGATAGGACCGCGCGACGTGGCCCACGAGGGCGACCACCACGCCCAGGGTCATGACGCCGACGACGGGGGCGGCCGGCACCTCGGTGGCCACGAGGATCAGGGCGCCGGGCATCGGGCCGAGGATCCCACACCGCTACGATCCAGCGCTCCATGAGCCTCACCCCCGCCTCCGTCGACGACGTCGCACAGGGCCTGCGGTCGACGGGCTACCTGCCCGGCGAGTCGACCGCGCTGGTCTCCTACCTCGCGACGCGGCTCGGCAAGCCGGTGCTCGTCGAGGGGCCGGCGGGCGTCGGCAAGACCGAGCTGGCCAAGGCGCTGGCCGCCTACCTCGGCCGCGACCTCGTGCGCCTGCAGTGCTACGAGGGGCTCGACGAGGCCAAGGCCCTGTACGAGTGGAACTACCGCAAGCAGCTGCTGCGCATCCAGGCCGAGGCGGGCGACGCCGGGTGGACCAAGGTCCAGGACGACATCTTCGGCGAGGAGTTCCTGCTGACCCGGCCGCTGATGCAGGCCATCGCCTCCGAGCAGCCGGTGGTCCTGCTGATCGACGAGATCGACAAGACCGACCAGGAGTTCGAGGCGATGCTGCTCGAGCTGCTCTCGGACTTCCAGATCTCGATCCCGGAGCTCGGGACGATCCACTCCACCACCCATCCGGTGGTGCTGCTGACCTCCAACAACACGCGCGAGCTGACCGAGGCGCTCAAGCGCCGCTGCCTGTACCTGTGGCTCGACTACCCCGAGCTCGAGCACGAGCTCGAGATCGTCCGGCTGCACACCCCCGAGCTCCCGGAGGCCGTGGCCCGCAAGCTCGTCGAGGTCGTCGCGATGGTCCGCGACCTGGACCTGAAGAAGCCGCCGTCCATCGCGGAGTCGATCGACTGGGCCCGGGCGCTGCTGCTGCTCGGCGCCACCGACATCGACCAGACGACCTTCCGCGAGACCCTGTCGATCATCGTCAAGCACCGGACCGACCTCGACGTGGTCGCCGAGCGCGTCGGCCTCAAGCTGAGCGCGGGTGCCGGCGCCGCCTGAGCGAGGGCCCAGGCGCCCCGACGCCCGCCGGGCCGCGCTGTACGGCAGCGTGGCGCGCAAGGGCCCCGGCGCGGCGGGGGGCGCCGGCCCCGAGGGCATGGCGGCGCGCGTGCTCGAGTTCGGCGAGGAGCTGCGCGGCGAGGGCGTCGCGATCGGCACCAGCGAGCTGCTGGACGCCTTCACCGCCCTCGAGCACGTGCCGTGGAGCGACCAGTCGGACTTCCGCGCCGCGCTGAGCGCCACGCTCGCCAAGTCGCCCGAGGACCGCAAGGTCTTCGACCTGGTCTTCGACCGCTTCTTCTTCCGCGCCGCGGAGCTGGCCGCGCTGCACGAGGGCGTCCGCGAGGCCGGCGCCATGGACGTCGGGGAGGACGGCCCGGTCGCCGAGCTGGACATGGAGGAGCTGCGCCGCCTGATCGCCCAGGCGATCCAGGACGGCGACCTGAGCCTCATGCGCGACCTCGCCCGCGTGGCGATCGCCGCCTTCGGGCGCCAGGGCGAGGGCTCCGGCGTCATCGGGGTCGACGTCCAGCGCATCCGCCGCCAGCTCGGCCTGCGCGCCGAGCCGCAGCCCGAGCTCGCGCAGGACGACCCGCGCCGGCCCGGCCTGCCCCGCGACCAGATCCGCGAGTTCGAGGCGCTGCTGCGCCGGGAGCTCGAGCGCGCGCAGATCGAGCGCACCGAGGCGCTGCCGCCCGCCCGGCCGCTCAACGAGATCGACCGGGCGCTGCCCTCCGGGCCGCTGCAGGACCTCGCCGCCGTGCACCGCGTGGTCGCCCAGCTCAAGCGGCGGCTGAAGACCCAGGGCCAGGAGCAGCGCGGCTCCAAGCGCCACGCGCACGTCGACGTGCGCAAGACGATGCGCGCGTCGCTGCAGACCGGCGGCGTCCCCGTCGAGCTGAAGTTCCGCCCCAAGCGGCCGCGGCGCCCCGAGATCTACGTGCTGTGCGACGTCTCCACGAGCGTGACCAGCGCGAGCGTCTTCTTCCTCAGCGTCCTGCACGCGCTGCACGACTCGTTTCGCAAGATGCGCTCGTTCGTGTTCATCGAGCGCATCAGCGAGGTCACCGACGTCTTCCAGAAGGAGCGCGACTTCCGCGCGGTGTCCGAGGCGATCGGCCGCGACGCCGGGGTGGCCGACATCAGCGGCTACACGGACTACGGGCGCGTGTGGAACGAGTTCCGCACGCTGGTCGAGGACGACCTGCACCCGCGGGCCACGGTCATCGTCCTCGGGGACGCCCGCACCAACGGGCGCGACCCCAAGGCCGAGGTCTTCGCCCAGATCGCC
>JAICJK010000079.1 GCA_025928415.1 Solirubrobacteraceae bacterium
CTCGCCGGCTGCGGTGGCGGCGGTGGCGGCGACCGCTCCGCCACGACCGCGACCGCGACCGCGACGCCCGCGGCCACCGCGCCCGCGACCACGGCGCCTGCGCCGGCGCACGCGCGCCGGCACGGGCGCCTCGTCGTCGGCATGGGCGACCAGAACGCGATCACGTTCTCCACGCCCGCCTTCCTCGCGCTGAAGATCCGCCGCGCGCGGCTGATCGTCTCCTACGACACCGCCTCGGTCGGCTTCGAGCGCCAGCTCGTCGACCAGTGGATGGCGGCGGTCCGCAAGGCGCACATCGAGCCGTTCGTCGCCTTCCAGCACTCGCGCGTGCACCCGGCGCGCCTCCCGAGCGTCGCCGCCTACAGCGTCGCGGTCCGTGCCTTCCGCAAGCGCTACCCGCAGGTGAAGGTCTTCACCGCCTGGAACGAGGTCAACAACCAGACCCAGCCCACGGCGCATCACCCCGAGCGCGCCGCGGCCTACTTCGACGCGCTGCGCGCGCAGTGCAAGGGGTGCACGCTCGTCGCCGGCGACCTCCAGGACCAGGCGGGCGACATCGCCTACCTGCGCCGCTACCGCGCGGCCCTGCGCAGCAAGCCGACGATCTGGGGGCTGCACGACTACTCGGACACCAACCGCTTCCGCTCGCGGGGGACCCGCGCCTTCCTGCGCGCCGTCCCCGGCGTCATCTGGCTGACCGAGACCGGCGGGGTCGCCCGCTTCGGCCGCAGCTTCCCGTTCGACCTGCAGCGCCAGGCCCGCGCCCTGCGCTACGCCTTCCACCTCGCGCGCTCCAGCACGCGGATCGCGCGCATGTACCTCTACAACTGGCTCGGCGCCAAGCCCGGGGCGCGCTTCGACGCCGGCCTCGTCGGCCCGGACGGGACGACCCAGCGCCCGGCCTACGCGGCGGTGGCGCACGAGCTGCGGCGCCTGCGGCGCTGAGCGCCTGGACGCCGACCGCCCGGCCGGTCACCCCTTAACCCCGCGTTCATGTGGGCGCGCTTGGCTGCACGCCATGCCCTCCCGGCTTCGCGCCGCCGCCGCGCGCCTCGCGGTCCCCGCCGTCCTGGCCACGGGCGCGAGCCTGTTCGCCACGGCGCTCGTGGGCGTGCAGCACGTGGGCGACCGCCTCGACGCCGCCGCCCGGTCGGGCACCCAGGTGCGCTACGTCGGCGCGGACGGGACCGTCAGGCCCGCGTCGCCGGCGCACCACTGCCCGCCGCACGCGCGGCCGGCGGCGGCCCAGCGGTCCTGACCGGCAGCGCGACCTCCGCCACGAGCCCGCCCGCCGCCCGCGGCGTCAGCGCCAGCTCGCCGCCGTGGGCCCGGACGACCGTGCGCACGATCGACAGCCCCAGGCCGCTGCCGGGGCCACCGCCGCCGAGGCGCACGAACGGCTCGACCATCGCCGGGACGCGCTCCGGGGCGATGACCGGCCCGTCGTTCTCCACGGTGAGCAGCGCGCGGTCGCCCCGGGTGCGGGTCCGCACCACCACGCCGCCGCCGTGGACGTTGTGGCGGACGGCGTTCTCGACGAGGTTGGCCGCCAGGCGGTCGAGCAGCCGCCGGTCGCCGCGCACGCCGGCGGCCTGGAGGTCGCAGCGGACGCTCAGCCGCGCGGAACGGGCCTCGGCGCGCGTCTCCTCGACGGCCAGCCGCGCCGCCCGCGCCAGGTCGGCGGGCTCGTCGCCCGCCGCCACGCCCTCGCCGCGGGCGAGGGTCAGCAGCCCGCTCACGAGGTCCTCGCAGCGATCGACGGCCTGCTCGACGACCCGGGCCATCGCGCGCAGGTCGCCGGCGCCCGCGTCCGGGTCGGCGAGCGTCACGTCGAGCTCGGTGCGGATCACGGTCAGCGGCCGGCGCAGCTCGTGGCTGGCCTGGGCGACGAACCGGCGCTGGGCGGCGAAGGCGTCCCCGAGCCGCTCGAGCATCGCGTCGAAGGTGTCCGCGAGCTCCCGCAGCTCGTCGCGCGGGCCGGCCGCGGCCACCAGCGCCGCCCGCGGGTCGCCGCTGCCGGTCACCCGCCGCGCGGCGTCGGTGACCTCGCGCAGCGGCCGCAGCAGGCGATGCGCCGCGGCCCAGCCCAGGCCGCCGGCGATGATCACCGCGCCGGCGAGGGCGAGCGCGAACTCCTCGCGCAGCGTCCCCAGCGTGTGCGAGGCGAGCGGCTCGGCGAGCGTCCGGTGCAGGTGGCCGGCCATCAGCGCGTAGGCCACCGCGAGCAGGGCGCCGCCCGCGGCGAGCACGACGAGCGCGAGCAGGGCGGCGAACCGCAGGCGGACCGAGACGCGCACGCGCTGCACCCGCACGCCTACACCCGGTAGCCGACCCCGAGCACGGTGTGCACGAAGGGCTCGGGCCCGAGCTTGCGCCGCAGCGTCATGACGGTCTGGCGCACGGCGTTGGTGAACGGGTCGGCGTTCTCGTCCCACGCGCCCGCCAGCAGGCGCTCGGTGCTGACCGCGGCCCCGCGCGCCGCCATGAGCTGCTCGAGGACCGCGAGCTCCTTGGGCACCAGGTCGAGCGGGCGCCCGGCGCGGGTCGCCTCGCGGCGCGCGGGGTCGAGCACCACGTCGCCCCACTCCAGCACGGGCGGCCGGGCCTCTCCCGCGCGGCGCCCGAGCGCGCGCACGCGCGCGAGGAGCTCGGCGAAGCGGAACGGCTTGCCCAGGTAGTCGTCGGCGCCGAGCGACAGGCCCTCGACCACGTCCTCCAGCGCGTCGGCGCCGGTGAGCATCAGGATCTTCGTCGCGGGCTGCTCGGCGCTCAGCGCCCGGCACACGTCGTCGCCGTGCAGCTCCGGCAGGTCGCGGTCGAGGACCACGACGTCGTAGGGGTGCACCCGCGCGCGGTGCAGCGCGCCGCCGCCGTCGTTGGCGACGTCCACCGCCAGGCCCTCGCGGCGCAGCCCGCGCGCGATCGCCTCGGCGACCCGGCGCTCGTCCTCGGCGATCAGCACGCGCATGACGTGGGCAGCGTGTCCCCGCGGGGTAAGCGCGTTCTAAATCCGCGCGGCGGCTTACGCCGAGCCGACAGGGCGCAGGGCACCGTGTCGATGCCGAGCCGCCCGGCCGCCGCCCCCGGCATGCGACGCTGGGGCCGGCAGGCGAGGACCACGACCCGACCCGACGAGGCCACCACCGATGAGCGACCAGCCCCCGTATCCCCCGATCCGTTCCGCCGTGCGGCGCGACGAGCTCGAGGAGGCATTGTTCGAGGTCAAGCGGGTCATCGTCGGCCAGGACCAGATGCTCGAGCGCCTGCTCGTCGCGCTGCTCGCCGGCGGCCACGTCCTGCTCGAGGGCGTCCCCGGCCTGGCGAAGACGCTGACCGTCAAGACCGTGGCCGAGGTGGTCGGCGGCAGCTTCCGCCGCATCCAGTTCACGCCGGACCTCGTCCCCTCCGACCTCGTCGGCACGCGCGTCTACCGCCCCGACAGCGGCACCTTCGACGTCGAGCTCGGCCCGGTGTTCGGCAACTTCCTGCTCGCCGACGAGATCAACCGCGCGCCGGCCAAGGTGCAGTCGGCGCTGCTCGAGGTCATGCAGGAGCGCCAGGTCACGATCGGGACGCAGACGCACCGCGTGCCCGAGCCGTTCCTCGTCCTGGCCACCCAGAACCCGATCGAGTCCGAGGGGACCTACCCGCTGCCCGAGGCGCAGACCGACCGCTTCCTGTTCAAGGTCGTCGTCGGCTACCCGTCCCCCGGCGAGGAGGCGGCGGTCGTCGGGCGCTCGCTCGGCGCCGACGTCCTGGTGCGCGAGCGCCTCTCGCTCGCCGCGCTGGCCGACCACCGCGCCGCGGTCGAGGCCGTGCTCGTCGACCGCGAGGTGATCGGCTACGCCGTCGCGCTGGCGGACGCCACCCGCCGCCCCGGCTACCACGGGCTGCAGGACCTCGAGGCCTTCGTCGAGTACGGCGCGAGCCCGCGCGGCCCGATCGGCCTGGTGCAGGGCGCCCGCGCGCTGGCCTACCTGCGCGGGCGCGGCCACGCCGTCTGCCAGGATGTGCGCGACCTCGCGCTCGACGTCCTGCGCCACCGCCTCGTGCTCAGCTACGAGGCGCTCGCCGAGGGCGTGACCGCCGACGACGTCCTCGAGCAGGTCCTCGCCGCGGTCGACATGCCGCACCTCGACCTGAGCCGGGGGGAAGCCGCGGCGTGAAGGGGGCAGGGTCAAGCCTGCGGCCGCCCGCCGGGCGCCAGGGGCCCGGCCCGATGCCGCCCGACCTCATCGACGCCCTGGAGGTCCGCCTCCAGCGGCGCGTCTCGGGCGCGCTGCCCGGCGAGCACCGGTCGCCGGGCGTGGGCGCGGGCGTCGAGCTGTCCCAGCTGCGGGCCTACCAGCCGGGGGACGACGTCCGCCAGCTCGACCCCGCGGCGTTCGCCCGCACCCGCATCCCGCACGTGCGCGTCCAGGTGCCCGAGCGCGCACTGACGACCTGGATCGTGCTCGACGTCTCGCCCTCGATGGCCTTCGGGACGGCGGACCGCCTGAAGTCCGACGTCGCCGAGGGCGTCGCGACCGTCGTCGGCCGGCTGGCGACCCGGCGCTCCAACCGCGTCGGGGTCCTCACCACCGGCAGCGCGCGCGAGCACGTGCTGGCCCCGCACGGCGGCCGCGGCGCGCTGCTGTCCCTGCGCCGGCTGCTCGCGGAGGGCGTCGCGCCCGACGGCCGGCCGGGGCCGGGCCTGAAGCTGGCCTTCGCGCGCCTGGGCCGGCTCTCGCGCGGGAGCGGCCTGATCGTGATCGTCTCGGACTTCCACGGCCCGCCGGACTGGGGCAAGGACCTGCGCGCCCTGGCCCACCGCCACGACATCCTGGCCTGCGAGATCCGCGACCCGCGCGAGGACGCCCTGCCCGACGTCGGCCACCTGTGGCTCGTCGACCCCGAGACGGGCGCCGAGCGCCATGTGGACACCGCCCGCAGCCGCGTGCGCGAGGCGTACGCCGCCGCGGCCGCCGAGGGCCGCGCGGCGGTGGCCGCCGAGCTGCGCCACGCCCGCGCCCAGCATGTCGTCGTGTCCACCCAGGGCGACTGGCTGCGCCGCTTCGGGGAGGCGCTGCGGTGAGCTTCGCGTCCCCGGTGTGGCTGCTGGCGCTGCTGCTCGTCCCGCTGCTCGGGGCCGCCCACGTCCTGGCCCAGCGCCGGCGGCGGCGCTACGCCGTGCGCTTTGCGAACTTCGCGGCGCTGGCCGCGGCCGTCCCGCCGACGCCGGGCTGGCGGCGCCACCTGCCGCCCGTGCTGCTCGCCGCCGCCCTGGCGGCGCTGGCCGTCGCGCTGGCCCGGCCCGAGCGGACCGTCGCCGTCCCGCGCGACAACGCGTCGATCCTGCTGATCATGGACACCTCCGGCTCGATGTCGGCGTCCGACGTCCAGCCCGACCGCCTCGACGCGGCGCGCTCGGCGGCGTCGAAGTTCCTCGACCAGGTGCCGAAGCCCGTGCAGGTCGGGCTGGTCTCCTTCGCCGCGACGGCGACGATCCTGCAGGCGCCGACGACCGACCGCCAGGCCGTCCGCGACGGCCTCCAGACGCTCGTGGCCGACGGCGGGACGGCGACCGCCGAGGCCATCAGGACGGGGCTGCGCGCGCTGACCCCGGGCAAGGGCAGGAAGCGCCCGCCGAGCGCCATCGTGCTGCTCTCCGACGGCAAGGCGACGAGCGGCACCGATCCCGTCGCGGCGGCGCGCGCCGCCGGGCGCGCCCACGTCCCGATCACGACGATCGCCTTCGGCACCCCCGACGGCGTGATCGAGCAGCGCACGCCGTTCGGCGACGTCCAGCGCCTGGCCGTCCCGCCCGACCCCGAGGCGCTCAAGGCGATCGCCAAGGCCTCGCGCGGGCGCTTCTTCGAGGTGCAGGACGCCGGGCGCCTGAACTCCGTCTACCAGAGCCTCGGCTCCCAGCTCGGCTCGCGCCCCGAGCAGCGCGAGATCACCGCGGCCTTCGCCGGCGGCGCTTTGATCCTCCTGCTCGCCGGCGGCGGCCTCAGCCTCCTGTGGTTCGGCCGCGTCGGCCTCACGTGACCGCGGCGCCTCGCCGCGCCTGACGGCCGTCGCCGGCCGGGGGCCGTGCTGGCGCACTGTACCCCGGCGCCGACGGCGCCAGCCACGACGATCCGGCGCGCTCACGCAGAGGCCGACACGGCTAGAAGATCAGGTACTGCCGGACCAACCGACGCAGCGGCTCGCGCTCGAACAGCAGCGCCAGCAGCCCCTGCTGCACCTCGCGCCCCAGCCGCCGGGCATCGGCGAACACGGGGTCGGTCGCCGCCTCGTCGCGCCCGAGGTCCTCGAGGCGCCCGCGCCGCTCGGGGTCGTCGAGCAGCCCGAGGAACGCGTCGTAGGCGGCGAACGTCCGCGCGCCCGCGTCCATCGCGTCGTAGGCGGCGAAGGCCCGCGCGAGGCGGTCGACCGGCGGCTCGAGGTAGCGCGCGAGCAGCAGGCGCTCGACCTCCTCGGCGCCGACGTGGTGGCACTCGAGCAGCGGGAGCAGCCCGCCCGCGAACAGCACCGTGCGCGACGTGCGCAGCTTGGCGTGGCGCAGCGCCCATTTGCGATCGCCCTTGCCCTCGATCTCGACGGCCATCGTGCGCCAGTAGCGCACCACGTCGTTGAGCAGGAACCGCGGAGGCCGGCGATCGCGCCGCTCGTGGCCGAGGTAGGCGCCGAGCAGCGTCCGCAGCGCCTGGCGGTGGCGCTCGGGCCCGACGACCGGGACGCTCTCGATGAGCAGCAGCAGCCGGCGCGTCTGGTTGAGCGTGTCGTCCTCGGCCGCGCCGATCCGCGCGAGCGTCGCGACGTCGACCTGCGCGTCGAAGATCGCGCGCGTCCCGGCCGCCGAGCCGAGCCGCTCCTCGACGCCCGCGACGTCGCCGGGCCCGATCAGCAGCCAGTCCGCGTCCGAGCCATGGGTCACCTCCATCCGCCCCCACGAGCCCATCAGCGTCACGCAGCCGGCGTCCACGCCGGCCAGGCGCGCGCCGAAGTGCTCGAGCCCCACGCGCGTCCGCGCGCGCGCCGCGGCGAGCTGCCCGAAATCGCCGAACGCGTCCAGCGCGCTCATCGCGGCGGGGGCGGGGCCTCGAGGATCCACGGCACGTCGGGGCAGCGGCGCAGGACGCCGCCGAAGCGCAGCTCGTCCTTGCGGTAGAGCGGGACGTGAGAGGAGCGCCCGGCCCGCAGCGAGGACAGGTGCACCTGGCGCAGGCGCGCCCCGAAGGCGTCGAGCAGCTCGTGGGCCAGGCCCATCGACTCGTCCACCGCCCCCGCGTGGGCGATGTCGAGGCAGAAGCCGGCCTCGGGCAGCACCGCGTAGAGCGCCTCGAGGTCCTCCACCCGCTGGCCGGTCGGCTTGCGCGGGTCCATGTTCTCGAGGACCAGGCGCCGCCCGAGCGGCGACCACGCCGCGGGCTCGGCGATCAGGTCGGGGTGGGCGATCACCGCGTCGACGTGCGGGGGCAGCTCGGCCAGCGACGCCACGAGCCGGGCCTCGGGCAGGCGGCGGTGCTTGGTGGGCGCGTGGACGGAGAGGTAGTGGAACGGCAGCCGCGGGCGCCCGGCCAGGAAGGCCAGCAGGCCCGGCAGCTCGTCCTCGGCCAGGGCGGAGAGCTCCACCGCGAAGGTCGACACGCGGCAGGCCGCCTCGACGAGGCCGGCCCAGTCCTGCCGGGCGCCGGCCATGTAGCCGGTGGAGGCGCCGAGCGGGTGGTGCGTGGTCAGCAGCGCGCGGGAGAACGGCCGCGAGCTGGCGCGCAGCTCGTCGAACGCCAGCCCCGGGAAGGCGGCCTGGTGGGAGGCGCGGCGGGGGCTCGGCACGGTCCGCGACCCTAGATCATCGCCCGTGGGGCACGGGCCGAGCGCGCCGTCCGCGCGTTCCCGCGGCGCCGGTGGCGCGCGCCGCCCTGCGCCGCTACACTCCGCGCGTCGACCAATAGTCGTAGCCGTCCACTCCGAGCGCCGCGCCACATACGCGGAAGTGCCCCGGGCGGGGTCCGTGCAGGTCGACCGCCCCCGAGAGGGGGCACCGCCTCGCTGTGCTATCTTGGCTGGTCGCGCCTCCCCGTGGTTCGTCTTGGGGGCGCACCGCCCTCTTGACCGCCCTTTCGACCCCTCGAGGAGTCGCCCGTCGTGCCTCGTGTTGACGCCCCTCGCCAGCGCCGCAACTTCGCGCGCCTGAGCAAGAACATCGACGTCCCCAACCTCATCGACATCCAGCGCCGCTCGTTCGCGTGGCTCGTGGACGTCGAGAAGGGGGGGCTGCGGGAGACGATCGACGACATCTCCCCGATCGAGGACTACACGGGGCACCTCGCCGTCAACTTCGGCGAGTTCCACTTCGACGAGCCGGCCGCGTCGATCGAGGAGTGCCGCGAGAAGGACCTGACCTACTCGCGGCCGCTCACGGTCACCGTCGCCTTCATCAACCACGAGACGGGCGAGATCCGCGAGCAGTCGGTGTTCATGGGCGACTTCCCGTGGATGACCGAGCGCGGCACGTTCATCATCAACGGCACCGAGCGCGTGGTCGTCAC
>JAICJK010000468.1 GCA_025928415.1 Solirubrobacteraceae bacterium
GCATCTTCGGCGATGTGCCGGAGAACCTCCCCGGCCCGCTCTACGCGCGCAAGGTGCAAAGGCGCGCCGCATCGAGCGGCTTCGACTTCGACCACGTCCCCTACGACGGCGTGGCCGGCGAGCTCGAGGAGCTCGAGGCGGCCCAGACCCGGGAGGAGCAGTTCCACGAGCTGGGCGACGTCCTGTTCGCCGCGGTCAACGTCGCGCGCAAGCTCAAGGTCGACCCGGAGCTCGCGCTGCGGGCGGCATCTGACAGATTTCGCGGTCGCGTCGAGGCGGCCGAAGCGCTGGCCCAGGCGGATGGTGCCGACTGGGCGGCCCTGACCCCCGACGCCCAGCTGGGCTACTACGCACAGGCGAGGTTGAGAGAGCAGTGAGCCAGATCGAGCAGGTCCATGCCCGGCAGATCCTCGACTCGCGGGGCAACCCCACCGTCGAGGTCGAGCTGGCGCTGCGCTCGGGTGCGACGGGGCGCGCGGCGGTCCCGTCGGGCGCCTCCACCGGCGAGTTCGAGGCGACCGAGCTGCGCGACGGGGACAAGTCCCGGTACGGCGGAAAGGGCGTCGAGCAGGCGGTGGCCAACGTCAACGGCGAGATCGCCGAGGCCGTCACCGGCCACGACGCCACCGACCAGCAGGGCCTCGACCGCGCGCTCGTCGCGCTCGACGGCACGTCCGGCAAGTCGCGCCTGGGCGCCAACGCGATCCTCGGCGTCTCGCTGGCCGCCGCCCACGCCGCGGCCGCGGAGGAGGGGCTGGCCCTGTACCGCTACCTCGGCGGCGAGGCCGCGCACCTGCTGCCGGTCCCGATGATGAACGTCCTCAACGGCGGCGCCCACGCGGACAACTCGGTCGACTTCCAGGAGTTCATGATCGTCCCCGTGGGCGCGCCCTCGTTCCGCGAGGCGCTGCGGATGGGCGCGGAGGTCTTCCATGCCCTCAAGGCCACGCTGCACGACCGCGGCCTGGGCGGCGGCGTGGGCGACGAGGGCGGCTTCGCGCCGAACCTCGGGTCCAACGAGGAGGCGCTGCAGATGCTCGTCGCGGGCATCGAGGCGGCCGGCTACCGGCCGGGCGACGACGTCGCGATCGCGCTCGACCCGGCCACGAGCGAGCTGTTCGGCGACGGCGTCTACGACCTCGAGCACGAGGGCCGCCGGCTGAGCGCCGGCGAGCTGGCCGCCTACTGGGCCGAGCTGGCCGGCAAGTACCCGATCGTGTCGATCGAGGACGGCATGGACGAGGAGGACTGGGACGGCTGGAAGGCGCTCACCGACGCGATCGGGGACCGGGTCCAGCTCGTCGGCGACGACCTGTTCGTCACCAACACCACGCGCCTGCAGCGCGGCATCGACGCCGGCGTGGCCAACTCGATCCTGATCAAGGTCAACCAGATCGGGACGCTGAGCGAGACGCTCGAGGCGATCGGGATGGCCCGCGGCGCGGGCTACACCGCGGTCATGTCGCACCGCTCGGGGGAGACCGAGGACGTCACGATCGCCGACCTCGCGGTCGCGACCGGCTGCGGCCAGATCAAGACCGGCGCGCCCTCGCGCTCGGACCGCGTGGCGAAGTACAACCAGCTCCTGCGCATCGAGGAGGAGCTCGGCGCGGACGCGGAGTACCCCGGGGGGGCCGTCTTCCGCTCCTGAGCGCGCCGTCGTGCGCTTGTGAGCGCGCCGTCCTGCGCTCCCGAGCGCGCCGTCGTGCGCCCCCGAGCGCGCCGGGCGATCGCCTGCATCCGCCCGTCCCGGCAGGGATCGCCCGCCGGGCGGCGAACGCACACCGAAGATGGCCGCCGCCCGCGCTCCACGCCCCCAACCGCGCCCCGCGACGGCGCCCAGGTCGCGCGTGCGCGCGGTGCCCGGCGGCCGCCGCGGCGCGCCGCGCGCCTCGGGCATCCGCTGGGACCGCGTCAGCCGGATCGGGCTGCTCCTGGTCTTCGCGGTGATCGTCGTGCTCTACGTGCAACCCCTGCACTCCTACGTGTCGACCTGGCAGCACGCCAAGGCCAAGCGCGCGGAGGTCCAGCGCCTCACGCGCGAGAACGAGCGCTTGCGCGCCCGGCGGCAGGCGCTGCGCAGCCCGGCGACCCTCGAGCGCGAGGCCCGGCGGATGGGGATGATCAAGCCGGGCGAGCGCCCGTACGTGGTCAAGGGCCTGCCGAAGGGGCGCTGAGGCGGGGGCCGGTGGCCTGCCGGCCTCGCCGTGGCGGGCCGTTGCTAGCCTCGGCCGGGTGGGGTTCGAGAACGCGATCCAGCAGTGGCGGGAGGGCGAGCGGCGGCTCGCCGAGGCCCCGCGCGAGCAGCGCCCGGCGCTCGACCGGGTGACCGAGCGCCTGGTCGCCGAGCTGCGCCGCCGGCTCGGCTCGGCCTTCACGGTCGACGAGCTCGTGGCCCTCTACGAGCAGGGCACGGGGTGGTGCCTGGACCTCGCCGTGGCGGTCGCGCCCGGCGCGCCTTGGGCGTGGGACCAGCGGGTGGTGGCCGACGCGGCGTTCGCGCGCTATGTGCGCGACGCGACGGACTTCGCCGGCGGGCGCCGGATCGAGTCCGAGCAGGTCTGACCAACAGCTCCGGCGCGACGCGCGGGGCGGCGCCCCGCGAGGACGTCAGTCCTCGTCGTCCTCGGCGCCCTCGCCGTCCTCGCCGGCGCGGCGGATCACGATCTGGTCCTCCTCGATCGTGACGACGACCGGGCGGTGCCCGGCCCAGTGCTCGGCGTAGGTCGGGTCGTCGGCCACGGCCGGGTCGAGCCACAGCCCGTAGCCCTCGTCGCCGTGGTCGAAGGTCGCCTCCAGCGGGCCGGCGCCGCGCCCGCGGCGA
>JAICJK010000660.1 GCA_025928415.1 Solirubrobacteraceae bacterium
CGCGGCCTCGGCCATGTCGGTCAGGCGCGCGGGGCCGCCGTGGAGCTGGCGGAAGACGTGGCCGTGGGCGGCGCGCACCTCGGGGTGCCCGGCGGCCCGCAGCCGCTCGCGCATCCGGGCGACGAGCTCGGCCTTGACCTCCTCGAGCAGCAGGGCGAGGCTGGGCTCGTAAGGGTCCCTGACCATGTCCCGTGAGGCTAGCCCCCGGCGGCGGACGGCGGGGCAGCCGGGCCCTGCGGCAGCCCGCCCCCGTTGCGCTGGAAGTCCTCGAGGCGCTCGTTCTCCCGCGCGACCCGTCCCGCGGAGCCCTCGAGCTCGCGGAACAGCGCCTTCAGGCCGCGCACGCCCTCGGGCGGCCGGCGGGCGACCTGCTCCGCGAGGGCCAGGGCCGCCGCCTCGGCCTGCTCGGCGGGCGCGGTCCGGTGCAGCAGGCCCAGCGCCGCCGCCTCCTCCATGCCCAGCACCCGGCCGGTGAGGACGAGCTCCTTGGCGCGGCTGAGCCCGACCAGCGGGGTCAGCCGCGCAGGGCCGACGGGGACGCCGTGCCGGGCGCCCACCCAGGCGAGCTCGAGGTTGTCGCCGCCGGCGCGCAGGTCGACGCCCGCGACCAGCTCGGCGCCCGCCCCCACGCAGTTGCCGACGCAGACGGCGACCGTCGCCACCGGGAAGGCCTCCAGCGCGCGGTAGAAGCGGCTGAAGAGCTCCATCCGCGCGACGCCCTGCTCCGGGGTCAGGGCCTCGGTCACGTCGGCGCCCGCCGACAACGCGCGGGTGCTCGTGGTGGAGAAGACGAGCACGCGGAGGTCCGGGTCGGCCGCCAGCCGCGCCAGCGCCTCCAGCAGCTCCTGGAGCATCGCCGTGTCGAGCGCGTTGCGGACCGCCGGGCGGTCCAGGCGCAGCACCTCGATCCCGGCGTCGAGGCGTTCGCTGGCGAGGGACGGCATGCCCGGATCCTCCTATACGATGGCGGTGATGCGCCGGCTGATCACCGCCCTGCCCACCTTCCTCGTGGCCTTCGCGCTGCTGGCGCCGGTCGCGCTGGCCCAGAGCTCGGGCGAGGGCACCTGGGGCGAGGCCGACGACCGGACGGTCACCAACAGCGGGTTCATCGTCATCGCCGCCTTCCCCCTGCTCATCCTGCTGCTGACCCTGCTGCAGTGGCGCCTGGAGAAGCGCAAGGACGCGCGCAAGAAGGCCGCGAAGGCCCGCGCCGGCGACACGGTGTGGCGGGGCGGCTGGTAGGCACATTCGCCTGGCGGCTCATGTGCTTGGGACGAACCCGGCCTCGGGGGGCCGTCTTCGTCCGGCTTGCGGTGACTTCCGGCCGTAGTGACTGCCGGTGACATAAGGTCGCCGAATGGTGACCTACGAGCGCACGGGTGCGGCTGCCGTGCTGACGATCGACCGTCCCGAGCGGCGCAATGCCGTCGACGGGCCGACGGCCGCGTGCCTGGAGGAGGGCTATCGCGCCTTCGAGGCCGACGACGACGCCCGGGTGCTGGTGCTCGCCGGGACCGGCGACGCGGCGTTCTGCGCCGGGGCGGACCTGAAGGCGCTCGCGAC
>JAICJK010000437.1 GCA_025928415.1 Solirubrobacteraceae bacterium
GGCGACGAACTGCGACAGGGCGCCCCGGTAGCCGTGCGGGGAACCACACCCGCATGACTAGCGCCACCTCCCTCGCCCCGAGCCCGCCGCCCCGGCACTGTCCTCGCCGTGCCCCCGACGACGACGAGCCGTTCACAGGTCCTGTGGCTCGAGGACCCGGCCGCGGCCGATCCGCGGCGCACCGGCGGCAAGGCGGCCGCCCTGGCCGCCCTCGCCTCGCGGCATCCCGTCCCGCCCGGCTTCGTCGTCGCCGGCGGCACGCCGGATGCCGCCGTCGCCCGTGCCTACGACGAGCTCGCGGCCCGGACCGGCACGGCGGACGCCGTCGTCGCGGTGCGCTCCTCGGCGACCGACGAGGACGGCCTGCAGGCGTCGTTCGCCGGTCAGCACGAGACGGTGCTCGGCGTCCAGGGCGGGGCGGAGGTCCTCCAGGCCATCGCGGCCTGCCGCGCCTCCGGCCGGTCGTCCCGCGCGCTGGCCTACCGGCACGCCAACGGCCTGGCGGCACCGGTCGCCGAGCTGCCGGTCCTCGTCCAGCTGCTCGTGCCCGCCGACAGCGCGGCGGTCGCCTTCAGCGTCAACCCGGTCGCCCCACTCGCCGGCGAGGTGCTCGTCGACGCGGCCTTCGGGCTCGGCGAGAGCATCGTCGGCGGCACGGTGACCCCGGACGAGTGGGCGCTCGCCCGGCCGTCGCTCACCGTGCGCCGGCGCACGATCGCCGACAAGCGCCGGATGACCGTCCGCGCCCCGGGGGGCAGTCGCGAGGTCGACGTCCCGGCCCCGCTGCGCCGCCTGCCCTCGCTCGCCGACGAGCAGGCGCGCGCGGCCGGCGCGCTCGCCGTCCGGCTCGAGCGCGAGCTCGGCGTCCCGGTCGACCTGGAGCTCGCCTGGTCCGGCGGGCAGATCCACCTGTTGCAGTGCCGTCCGATCACGACCCTGACCCAGATCCAGGAGGCAGCATGACGTCCACGCAGACCCCGGCGCCCACGACCACCCCGGCGGCGCCCGGCTTCCCCGCCGCCTGGCAGCAGCACCCCGGGGACGCGGCGCTGTTCTGGCAGCACGACCCGATGCACTTCCCGGACCCGCTCGCGCCGATGGAGGCCGCGATGCTCCAGCGCACGCTGGGCCCCGGCTTCGGCTACGGCGCGCGGACCTACCACGCGCCGATCGAGCGCGTCGAGGTGCGCGCGGTCAACGGCTACTACTACCAGGCGATGGTGCCCGTCCAGGGCACGCCCGAGGAGATGGCCGCGCAGGGGCAGCGCGCCGAGCAGGCGATCCAGGCCGTCGCCGGGCGCCTCGGGGAGCTGTGGGAGGAGGAGGTCCTGCCCGAGGTCCGCGAGCACCTCGCCGCCTGGGAGCGCTTCGACCTCGACGGCGCGTCGCGCGCCGAGCTCGTCGCGCACCTGGACGACACCTGGGCGCGCCTGGGGCGCGTGTGGGAGCTGCACTTCGTGACCGTCCTGCCGGTCTACCTCGCGCTCAGCGAGTGGGACGAGCTCTACCGCGGCCTGTTCGCGGACAGCGGCCCGCTGGACTCCTACCGGCTGCTCGAGGGCCTGCCGAACATGACCGTCGAGGTCGGCCAGGAGCTCTGGCAGCTCAGCCGCCGCGCGCTGGCGAGCGACGCGGTGCGCCGGGCGCTCGAGGACGTCCCGCCCGCCGAGGTGCCCGCGGTCCTGGAGTCGACGGCCGCGGGCCACGCCTTCCTCGCCGAGCTGCGGGCCTACCTGGATCGCTACGGGCGGCGGGCGGACAAGTGGACGCTCACCGCGCCGAGCTGGACCGAGGACCCGACCCCGGCCATCGAGAGCCTGCGCGACTTCGCGCGCCGCTCGGACGCCGACGCGCCCGCGGTGATGACGCAGCTCGCCGCCGTCGGGCGCGAGCGGGCGATCGCCGAGGCGCGCGAGCGGCTGGCCGGCTACCCGGCGGCCGTCGTCGGGCAGTTCGAGGCGATGCTCTCGGCCGCGCAGGCCGCCGTGGTCCTCACCGAGGACCACAACTTCTGGATCGACAACATGACGATCCACCACCTGCGCGCGGTGCTGCTCGCCTGCGGCGCGCGCCTGGTGGCCGACGGCGCGGTGGACGACGCCGAGGACGTGCTGATGCTCGTCCCCGACGAGCTGCGCGCCGCGCTGGCCGAGCCGGGCGGCGACCTGCGCGCCGTCGTGGCGCGCCGGGCGGCGACGATCGAGCGCCAGGCGGCCCTGGAGCCGCCGGCGGTCCTCGGGACGCTGCCGGACGCCCCGCCGCCGGACGACGCGTTCGGCCGCTTCGTCGCGAAGTTCTTCGGCGCGCCGCCCGCGGAGGCCGAGGCCGAGGGCGAGCTGCGCGGCGCGCCGGGCTCCGCCGGCCGCGTCCGCGGGACCGCGCGGATCATCAGCTCGATCGCGGAGGCCGGGCGCCTGGAGCCGGGCGACATCCTGGTCGCCGAGACGACCGCCTCGCCGTGGACGCCGCTGTTCGCGACCGTGGCCGCCGTCGTCACCGACACCGGCGGCGTGCTGAGCCACTGCGCCGTCGTCGCGCGCGAGTACGGCATCCCGGCGGTCGTCGGCACCGGGGCGGCGTCGCGGGTGATCGCCGACGGCCAGCGGATCGAGGTCGACGGTGACGCGGGCCTCGTCCGGATCCTCTGAGCGGGCCGTCCCCGAGCGCCCCGCCTCGGAGCGCGCCGTCCTCGCCGCCGTGGCGCTGAGCGGGACGCTGCTCCCGCTCAACTCCACGATGCTCGCCGTCGCCCTCCCCGACATCGCGTCGGGGCTGGGCAGCGGCGTGGCGGCGAGCACGTGGCTGGTCACGGCGTACGTCGTCGCGATGGCCGTGCTCGGGCCGTTCGCCGGGCGGCTCGGCGACCGCCACGGCCGCCGGCGCGTCGTGCTCTGCGGCCTCGGGTCGTTCGCGGCGGCCTCGCTGGCCGCCGGGCTGGCGCCCTCGCTGGCGCTGCTCGTGGCCGCGCGCCTCGGGCAGGCGCTCGCCGGGTCGCTCGTGCTGCCCAACGCGGTCGCGCTGCTGCGCGACGCCCTGCCC
>JAICJK010000234.1 GCA_025928415.1 Solirubrobacteraceae bacterium
CCATCCCGGCGATCCGGGGGCGGACCCGGACGCGCGACGGGCGGCCCTGCGGCCGCCCGTCGCTCCAGCTCGGCTCGCGCGCTGCGCCGGTCAGCCGACGGGCGCGCGCTTGGCGGGCTTGCGGCCCCCGGCGGGCTTGGCCGCCTTGGCCGTGCGGGCGGCGGCCGTCCGCGCGGCGGGCTTCGCGCCCGTGGGGCGCGTGAGCGCCTTGGTCCGCCGGTACTTCGCGATGAACTTCTCGGTGTCCAGCCGCGCCTGCTCGTCCGGGCGCTGGTTGTGCGGCGACTTCATGAGGTAGGAGCTCGGGCCGTCGAGCTGGCCACCGATGCCGTTGTTGAGCGCGAGCTTGCAGCAGCGCACGGCGTCGATGACGATGCCCGCCGAGTTCGGCGAGTCCCAGACCTCGAGCTTCATCTCGACCTGCAGCGGCACGTCGCCGAAGGCCTGGCCCTCCAGGCGGATGTGCGCCCACTTGCGGTCGGTGAGCCACGGCACGTAGTCGGACGGGCCGATGTACACGTCCTCCTCGGGCAGCGTGTGGCCCATGATCGACGTGACCGCGTTGGTCTTGGAGATCTTCTTGGACTCCAGGCGCTCGCGCTCGAGCATGTTGTAGAAGTCCATGTTGCCGCCGACGTTGAGCTGCGAGGTGCGCAGCAGCTTCACGCCGCGCTCGTGGAACAGGCGGGCCAGCGTGCGGTGGACGATCGTGGCGCCGACCTGCGACTTGATGTCGTCGCCGATGATCGGCAGGCCGGCCTTCTTGAAGCGGTTGTTCCAGTACGGCTCGCGCGCGATGAACACCGGGATGCAGTTCACGAACCCGCAGCCCGCCTCGAGGACCTGCTCGACGTACCACTTGGTCGCCTGCTCGGAGCCGACGGGCAGGTAGGAGACGACGACGTCGGTCCTGGTCTCCTTGAGGATCTCGACGATGTTGGCCGTCTCGCCCTTGGCCTTGGTGATCTTCTGGGCCGCGTATTTGCCGATGCCGTCGTGCGTCATGCCGCGGTGCACCGGCACGCCGATCTTCTTCGGGATCTTGTTGGTGAACTTGATCGTGTTGTTCGGCTTGGCCCAGATCGCCTGCGCGAGGTCCTTGCCGACCTTCGCCGCGTTGATGTCGAAGGCGGCGGTGAACTCGATGTCGCCGGCGTGATAGCCGCCGAGGTCGGTGTGCATCAGCCCCGGGACCGGCTCGTCGGGGTTGGCCTGCGCGTAGTGGTAGACGCCCTGGACGAACGAGCTCGCGCAGTTGCCCACGCCGATGATCGCCACCCGGACCTTGTCGGTCTGGTAGCGCCCGCCGCCGTTGGCCGAGGCGCCGTTGGCGAGCGCCTTGCCGGTCGTGGGCGTGCCGTTGGTGGTGCCGTTTGAGTCAGTCATGAAGCAGCTTGCATCCCTTTTCGAAGTCGATCTGATCCACCCCGCCGGGGGCCCGGGGTTACAGCCGCGCGTCGGGCGCGGCCGGCGCCGTGAGCGCCTTGCGGACGTGGAGGATCCGCTGGAGCGTGGTGATGATCGCCAGCCCCGCGAGCACGTACACGGCGGGCGCCAGGAGCTCGAAGTCGCCCAGTCCGGCGCCCTTGGCGAACAGCAGGCCGATGCTGAGGATCACGACGCGCACCGCGCGGGACGCGATGCCCACCTTGCACTCTACCCCGAGCGCCTCGGCCCTGGCCCGCGTGTAGCTGACCATGAGCGAGAACAGGACCGCGAGGACGACGGCGGCGACGGCCACGTCGTCCCCGCGCGCGGCGAAGTAGGCGCCGACCGCGGTGAGCACGATGCCCTCCTCCATCCGGTCCAGGGTGGAGTCCAGGAACGCGCCGAACGGCGTGCCCTTGCCCGACATGCGCGAGTAGCGCCCGTCGAGCGTGTCCATGACCGAGCCGAGGATGAAGGCGATGCCGGCGAGGAAGAACAGCCGCTCGAACACGAGCACCGCGGCGAGGATGTTGCCCGCCATGCCGGTGAGCGAGATGGCGTTCGGCGACAGGCGCGACTCGATCAGCCGGTTGCGCATGATCTCGCGGCGCTGCCCCGGGGGGCGGGCCCCGGGAAGGCGCGGCCGCTCGCCGCGGGGGCGCGTGCCGGTGGGGTGGTCGGACATCGCTGCCGGGAGCTTAGGCGCTGGGACCGCCGCGCGGTTTGTCGCGCCCCGCCCGTCAGGCGGGCAGGCCGCGGCCCGCCGGGCCGGGCAGGCCGCCGTGCGCCGGGGCGAACGCCCACACGGCGGGCCGGGCCCGGCCGAGCCACTGGGCCGCGTACGCGGCGGCGGCCGCGGTGGCGGCGCCGAGGACGGCGTCGGACAGGAAGTGGTTGGCCGTCGCGACGATCACGAAGGTCACGAGCAGCGGGTACAGCGCCCAGAACAGGCGGATCACGCGCCACTTGACCAGCCGCGACAGCGGCACGCCGATCATCAGCGAGAAGCAGACGTGCATCGACGGCACCGCGGCGTAGGGGTTGAACAGCGCGTTGACCTTGTCGGTGTGGTCCACGCCGGCGAAGCTCGAGACCGCGTCGAAGAAGCCCCACTCCGGGAAGAAGCGCGGCGGCGCCGTCGGGTAGACGATGTAGCCGACCAGGGCGATCCCCATGGCCACCATGAACATGTTCCGCAGGAAGTAGAAGTTCTTGTTGTGGAACAGGTACAGGTAGATCAGCGCGCCGACGGTCACCGTGGTCTGCGCGTTGAGGTACATCCAGCTCGCGGAGTCGATGATCGCCGGCTTGGACTGCGCCCAGGCCTGCACGCTCGGCTCCACGAACAGCCCGAGGCCGCGCTCGATGCCGATCAGGTGGCGGGCGTTCTCGAACGCCACGGTCGCGCCCTGCGGGTCGTCCACGAGCCCGCGCACGATCCGATAGCCGTAGTAGGCGGCGGCGAACAGCGCGACCTGCCGCACGACGTCAAGCAGGCCGTGCGGGAAGAGGCGCGCCTGGAATGTGCGCAGGCGGACCGGCATGGGGCGACTCCGATGCTACAGGCTGGTCTTCCCGACCCTAGGGGGGCTAACCACACCTAACACGCCGCTCGGGCTCGGCGGTCAGCGGCAGCGCGGGCCGTGCGACCACAGCCGGCCCACCGCGAAGCGCGCCTGCACGCGGACCGGCGCCGGGCCCCGCGGCGTGACCAGGGTGGTGTCGCCGGGGCCGCGCGCCACGCAGCCGCGCCCGCCGACGGGCGCCCAGTAGGGGGTCCAGCGCACCCGCACGCGGACCGGGCGGCCCGGCGTCCCGGCGACGGTGAACGCGTCCACGCCGAGCCGCGTGACGCGCCCGCCGTCGGCCAGCCCGGGGTCGCCGGCGACCGCGAACAGCCGCCAGTGGGCGTCATGCCAGATCTCGTGCAGGAACGGCGGCCGGGTGCGCACGAGGGCCGCCTCGGCGGCGGCGGAGTAGTCCAGCGGCGCGTCGGCCAGCGCCACGTAGCGCACGCCGTGCTCGAGCAGCCACGCGCGGTAGCGCGCCGCGGTGAGCGGCCTGCCGTCGTAGAACAGCGCGTTGACCTTGCGGTCGAGCTGGCGCTCCCAGCCGCGGGCCAGCGGCACGTACGGGGCGACGCGCGCGCTCTCCCAGTGGTTGTCGGTGAACGGGATCTCGATCCGGAACGGGCCGGGCCGGCGCTCGAGCACCCCGAGCAGGCCGCGGTAGTAGGCGGCGTGGATCGACGGGTCGGCCGCCGCCCGCCGCCAGTCGTCCACGGGCGTCGTCCACTGCCAGTAGATCAGCGCCGGGACCAGCGCCAGCAGCCATCGCGTCCGCCGGCCGGTGAGCGCCAGCGCCGCCACGGGGCCGGCGAGCAGCGCGCCGAGGCGCACCGCGTTGCCGCCCATCGGGGTCGGCAGCGCGAACGAGGCGACGAGCAGGACGGCGTAGAGCACGAGGCCGGTGCGCAGGACCCCGTGCTCCCGCCGGACCACGGCCAGGACGACCAGCGTCGCGGCCAGCGACGGCCAGAAGGCCGACGCCGCGAACGGGAACGTCCCGCCCTCGGGGAAGGCGAGGCTGACCAGGCCGAACGGCGCCAGCGACGCGGCCGCGATCCACCACGCCCGCAGGTCTCGCGCCTCCCACCACCAGGCCGCGAGGGCGAGCACGAGGAACGCGGCGGCGACCGGGCTGCCCAGGCCGCTGAGCCCGCCGAGCACGGCGGCCAGGGCGGGGCGCCCCGCGCTCAGCGCCCACGCGGCGCCGACGGCGAGGGCGACGCCGAGGGCGAACGTCAGCCGGCCCGTGAGCAGCATCGTGGCGGTGCCCGCGGCGAACCACAGGGCGCCGGCGCGCGCGGCGCGCTCGGGGAAGCGCGCGCGCACCAGGCGCTCGAAGCACCACGCCGCGGCGACCGCCGCGAGCGCCCCGGCGACCCGCGCGCCCAGCAGCGCCCCCAGCGGCGGGAACAGGATGCTGTAGGCCGGGAGGTGGTGGCCGGAGTACCAGCCGTCGTCCCAGAGCAGCGCGCCGTGGTCGCGCAGGAGGCCGACGCGGTAGACCTGCGCGGCGAGGTCGGCGCTCGGCGGGTCGATCAGCAGGTAGGCGCCCGCGAGCAGCGCCGCGAGCCACCAGGCCGGCAGCCGTGCTTCGGCTGCGCCGAAGCATTGCGAGTTCGCTTCGCGAACATCGCCGGCAGATCGGCGTGGGCGCGTCGCACGGAGCACGGTCAGGGCGAAGCCGCGAGGAAGCCGGCGACCGCGTCGACGAGCTCGGGCCGGTCGATCCAGGGCCAGTGGCCGGCCTCGGGCAGGCGCAGCACCTGCGCGTCGCCGCCCAGCGCATCGGCGTAGGCCTGGGCGAAGCGCGCGGGGATGTAGGGATCGC
>JAICJK010000521.1 GCA_025928415.1 Solirubrobacteraceae bacterium
ACCACCCCTACCCCGGCCCCGGCCACCCCCGCCAACCCCTGCCTGCGCCCCGAGCTCGCACTGCGCTGCCCCGACCTCGTCATGCGCCGCCCCTACGCCTTCGCGCTGCGCCACACGCCCTCCGGCCACGCCGTCCTGGCCGCGACGAGCGCGGTCGTCAACGTCGGCGACGGCCCGCTCGAGCTGCGCGGCCGGCGCGTGACGCGCACGCGCATGCAGGTCCGCCAGGTGCTGCGGTCGGCGCGCACCGGGCAGCCGCGCCTGGAGCCCCACGCCGGGACGATCGAGTACTACGACACCCGCTCGCGCGGCGTCTACTGGAAGTACCGCCACGCCGCGCGCTTCGAGCTGTGGCGGATGGACGCCCACGGCAACCCGGTCGAGCACCGCCGCGACGGCCCGAAGCTCGACTACTGCTTCCGGGACCTGCGCCGCGTGCACAGCCTCGCCGACCACCGGCCGTACGCCCGCTCCCCGCGGGCCCGGCGCTTCGGCGCCTGCGACCAGGCCGCCGGCACCCGGGCGGTCACGCTCGGGACGTCGGTCGGCTGGGCGGACATCTACCCCGCCGGCTACCCGCAGAACTGGATCAGCGTGGCCGGGCTGCGCGGCTGCTTCCTGTACGTCCTGCGCGCCGACCCCGAGGGCCGGCTGCTCGAGACGCGCGAGGACGACAACGCCGCCGCGCGCGTCGTCCGGCTGCCGTGGCGCGGCGAGGGGCGGCGCGGCTGCCCGGCGCCGACGCGGATGCCCGGGCGCTGATGCTCGTCCTGCTCCCGCCGTCGGAGGGCAAGGCGCCCGCGCCCGCCGGCGCGCCGCCGCTCGACCTCGGCGCGCTCGTCCACCCGGCGCTGACGCCGCAGCGCCTGCGGCTCGTCGCGGCGCTGGAGCGGCTCGTCGCCGGTCGCGAGGCCCGGGCGCTGAAGGCGCTCGGGCTCGGGCCGCGGCAGGCGGCCGAGCTGCAGCGCGACCGCGACCTGCTCCACGCGCCCGCCGCGCCGGCCGCCGAGATCTACACGGGCGTGCTGTTCCAGCACCTCGACCTCGCCTCGCTGCCGCCCGGCGCGCGGCGCCGGGCGGACGAGCGCCTGCTCGTGGCCAGCGCACTGTGGGGCGTCGTCCGGCTGACCGACAGGATCCCCGCCTACCGGCTGTCGATCGACGCGCGGCTGCCGCGCCTGCCGGCCCTGCCCGCCTACTGGCGGGCGCCGCTCGCGGCCGCGCTGCCGGCGTCCGGGCTCGTCGTCGACCTGCGCTCGCAGGCCTACGCCGCCGCCTGGCGGCCCGCGGGCGGGACGCTCGTCCGCGTCCGCGCGCTGGCCGAGCACGCGGGGCGCCGCACCGTCGTCTCGCACATGGCCAAGGCCGTCCGCGGCGACGTGGCCCGCGCGCTGGCGCTGGCGCGCGCCACGCCGGAGGACCACGACCAGGTCGCCGCGCTCGTCGAGCGCGCGGGGCACCGCGTCGAGCTCGGCGACCCGGTGCGCGACGGCGCCCGGTCACTCGACGTCATCACGGCGGCCTGAGCCCGGCGGGCGCCGCCCCGGACGGGCGCTCCCGGGCCGACCCCCTACCCTCCTTCGCCGTGACCGCCGCCCCCGCCAGCCGCGACGACCTGCGCAACGTCGCGATCGTCGCCCACGTCGACCACGGCAAGACCACGCTGGTCGACGCCATGCTCTGGCAGACCGGCGCCTTCCGGGAGGGCGCGGACGTCAACGAGCGCGTCATGGACTCGATGGACCTCGAGCGCGAGAAGGGCATCACGATCCTCGCGAAGAACACCGCGGTCCGCTTCCGGGACACCAAGCTGAACATCGTCGACACGCCCGGCCACTCGGACTTCGGCGGCGAGGTCGAGCGCGCGCTGACGATGGTCGACGGGGTGCTGCTGCTCGTCGACGCCTCCGAGGGCCCGCTGCCGCAGACGCGGTTCGTCCTGCGCAAGGCGCTCGAGCTGCGCCTGCCGGTGATCCTCGTCGTCAACAAGGTCGACCGTCCGGACGCGCGGATCTCCGAGGTCGTCGACGACGTCTACGAGCTGTTCCTGGACCTCGACGCCGACGAGTCCCAGATCGACTTCCCGATCGTCTACACCAACGCCAAGGCGGGCTGGGCGTCGCTGGACGAGCGCGTCCCGGGCACCGACCTGCAGCCGCTGCTCGAGCTGCTCGTCGAGCGCATCCCCGCGCCCACGTTCGACCCCTCCCATCCGCTGCAGGCGCACGTCACGAACCTCGACGCCTCCCCCTACGTCGGCCGGCTGGCGATCTGCCGCGTGCGCCAGGGCGTCATCCGCCGCGGCCAGGAGATCGCCTGGTGCCGCGCCGACG
>JAICJK010000374.1 GCA_025928415.1 Solirubrobacteraceae bacterium
CGCGTAGCTCGACGTCGCGCCGTCGGCCAGCGGCGCGGTCAGCGCCTGGTCCCACTCGACGCCGCCGGCGTTGTCGACGTTCTCGCCGAGCACCGAGTCGTCGAACGTCGCCGCGGTCGCGGTCGCCGCCTGCTCGATGCGATACCAGAGCTCGGTCGGGTCGGAGTTGCCGTAGGCCAGGGCCTGGTAGGCCGACCACGGCGCGAACGGGGCGCC
Organism: Solirubrobacteraceae bacterium; assembly: GCA_025928415.1. Classification (GTDB taxonomy): domain Bacteria; phylum Actinomycetota; class Thermoleophilia; order Solirubrobacterales; family Solirubrobacteraceae; genus Paraconexibacter. The sequence continues at coordinate 217 of JAICJK010000374.1, forward strand.
GGCCTCGATGAACCCGCCGGAGCGCCCGGTGTCCGCGTTGGTGCCGCCGATGAAGCGGGGCGGGCCCTGGGTGAAGATGCCCGTCCCGTGGTCGTCGCCCTCGAAGTAGTAGTCCGCCCCGGCGAGGGCCTTGAAGCGCAGCGGCGCGCCGGAGTGGTTGGTCACGTCCCAGCGGACGTCGAAGGTCTGGTTCCCGTTGATGTAGCTCGTGGTCTGCTTGACCGTGACGAGGTCCTTCGTCGGGTCCAGCGGGTCGGTCGGGTTGACGGCGTAGGTCGTCACCTGCGTGAACGGGTCGCCCGGGGCCCCCGTGCCGGTCGCCGCGGCCTGCGAGCGCTGCGCGTAGCCCTCCAGCCCGTTCGGCCCGGCGCGGCCGTCGAAGCCGTAGACCTTCCCGGTCAGGCTCGCGTTCTGCGGCGGGGTCGTCGTCTCCGGGAAGGCCAGGAAGAGCCCGGCGTCGCCGGCCTGGTCCTGCGGGTTGTAGAAGATGTTCGCGGTGTCGCCCGCGACGCGCGCCTGGAGCTGGCCCTGGTCGCCGATCCAGATGGTCATGGGCGTGCCCCCGATCGTCTGGACGGCGGGGTCCGCGACGGCGACGGCAGGGAGCCAGACGGCACAGACCACGGTCGCTGCGAGCAGGCGGATGAGGCGCATGTGACCTTTCTCAGGGACGGCGAGCGCGAGCACCGTACCGGCGTCGATCCGGAAAGTCGATCCGGATCCACCGATCCTCCGCCCCCCGGGCGCGTGCGCTCCCGGACAGCGGCGGACGGCGCCGGGCCTGACGCATAGACTCGCGCCTTGAAGATGACCCAGCCGGCCATCGCAGCCCCGGTCGCACCGCCGCGCGCCTCCGGCGGAGACCCGGCGTCCGCGGGCGTCCTCGGGCGCGCCCGGGCGCACTGGGCCCCCCTGACCGTCGGCGCGCTCACGCTGCTGGCGTTCGTGCTGCGCTACGTGCTCGTCCACGACAGCCTGCTGGGCGACGAGATGTTCATGTTCCAGATCGTTCACGGCCACAGCCTGGGCGAGGCGCTGCACATCGTCCGCGAGACGGAGAAGACGCCGCCGCTGTTCTTCATCCTCGTCTGGGCCGCGGCCAAGCTCGGCGACCCGACGGTGTGGCTTCGGGCCCCCTCGCTGGTGTTCGGCACGGCGCTCGTGCCCCTGACCTATGCGCTGGGACTGCGGACGGTCGGCCGGACGGCCGGCGTCCTCGGGGCCGCGATGATCACGCTCGCCCCGTTCGCCATCTTCTACGGCACGGAGGCCCGGGCCTACGGGGCGCTCGCGTGCTTCAGCGCGCTGTCGACGCTGTGCCTGCTGTGGGCGCTGGACTCGGGGCGCCGGCGCGCCTGGGCCGCCTACGCGATCGCCGTGGTCGCCGTCGCCTTCACGCACTACATGGGCATCTTCGTGCTGCTCGTGCAGGCGCTGTGGGCGTTCTGGGTGCACCGCGACCGCCTCAGGGTGCTGCTGGTGGTGCACGGGCTGATCGTGCTCGCCTTCCTGCCCTGGCTCTCCTCCTTCCGGTTGCAGGAGCGCCACAGCGGCGCCGAGGCGGGTCGGATCGCCCAGCTCCGTACGCCGTCGCTGCACTACCTGGGCGACATCACCCTGCGGATGGAGCTCGGTCATCCGTTCGCCCGCGTGACCCAGGTCCCCGGCCAGGTCCCGATCATCGTCGCGCTCGCCGTCATCGCGATCGCCGCGGCCGCCGCACTGCTGCGCATGGTCCGCCGGGGCACGCCGGGCCCGCGTCTCGCGTCGCCGGTGCTGCTGCTGGGCCTCACCGCGGTCGCCAGTCCGGTCGGCGTCGGGCTCGCCAGCCTGCGGCCCGACAAGAGCTTCATGCTGGCCCGCAACCTCAGCTCGTCGCTGATCGCGCTCGCGTTGATCGTCGCCTGGCTGCTGGTCACGCTCCGGCGACGGGCGGCGGTCCCCGCCGTGGCCGCGGTGCTCGTCGTCCTGCTCATCGGCACGGTGCGGACGCTGCAGGCTCCCTTCCGCCGGTCGAACTACCGCGCCGCCGCCGCGTTCATCGATGCCCGCGCCCGCCCGGGAGATCCCGTCGTCCAGACGTTCTTCCTGCCGGGGCGCGGCCCCTTGGGGAAGATGCTCACCGTCAACTTCAAGAAGCCGCACCCGTATTACCAGTCGAGCGCGGCTGACGGGGCGTGGGCGCGCGGCCGCCGTAGCGGGCGGGTCTTCGTCGCCTTCGCCCTGCCAGGGTTCTTCAAGAGCGTCCGCCACGTGCCGCCGGTGGCCGGCCCCCACAGCGACTTCGTGCGCGTGACCGACGCCCAGTACCCGGGCATGGAGCGAGTCGTCGTCGGGGAGTACGTCTACCGCGGGCGCTGATCCGGCCCGGCCGCGCGTGGCGGCGCGGCATCGCCGCCCGGTCAATACAGTCACCGCCAGTGTCCGGCCGGTCCTCGCTCGACGCGCCCGCCGGGCGCCGCTGTCGGTTCGTCGGCGTCATGCCCGTGCTGCTCGCCCTGGCGGTTCTGGGCATGGCGCACGCGGGCGCGGCGCGAGCCGCGCCCGTCCGCGCCGGCGTGGGTGTCGGCGTCGACGTCGACGAGGCTCGCCTGGGGCCGACCGTCGGGCCGCGCCCGATCGGCCTCTCGTTCGAGGCGATGGCGCTGCCGCAGATCGCCCACGACGCCGCGCAGGGCCCGCTCGTGGGGCTGCTGCGGTCGCTGGGGCCCGGCGTGCTGCGCTTCGGCGGCTCGAGCGTCGACGCCCAGACCGCGTTCTCGGCGACCGGCGAGGCGGTGCCGTGGGCGACCACGACGATCGTCCCCGGCGACTTCGCCCGCCTCGCCCGGCTCACGCGCCGGACGGGCTGGCGGGTGCTGCTGGCGCTGAACCTCGGCCACTTCGACCCGGCGGCCGCCGCCGCCGAGGCGGCGGCAGCGGCCGCCGCGCTGGGGCCGGACCTCGCCGGGATCGAGATCGGCAACGAGCCCGACGCGTTCGCGGTCAGCGGCACCCGGCACGGATGGGGCTACGCGCGCTACCGCACGGAGATCCTGGCCTACCGCCGGGCGATCGCGGCGGTCGCGCCGCGGGTCCCGCTCGTCGGCCCGGACACCGTCCAGCCCGACCACCTCTGGCTCGCGGCGTTCGCACGGGACGAGCGGCCCGCCCTGCTGACCCCCCACTACTACCCGCTGGTCAACTGCCCGCCGGCCGTCCCGACCACCCGCGCACTGCTGAGCCGGGCCCAGGCCCGCCGGGACGCGCAGTACTTCGCGACGTTCGCGGCGATCGGCCGGGCCTTCGGTGTCCCGGTGCGGCTCGGCGAGACCAACAACATCGGATGTCGCGGGCGCGAGGGCGTGAGCAACACG
>JAICJK010000036.1 GCA_025928415.1 Solirubrobacteraceae bacterium
AAGATCGGCTACACCGACGCCGACCTGGGCTTCTCCGCCGACTCCTGCGCCGTCATCAACGCGATCGACAAGCAGTCGCCCGACATCGCCCAGGGCGTCGACAAGGCCTACGAGACGCGGACCGACCCCTCCGACGACGACGCGCTGGACATCGCCGGCGCCGGCGACCAGGGGATGATGTTCGGCTACGCCTCCAACGAGACGCCCGAGCTCATGCCGCTGCCGATCTCGCTGGCCCATCGCCTGGCCAAGCGCCTGGCCGACGTGCGCCACGGCGACGTCCTGGACTACCTGCGCCCCGACGGCAAGACCCAGGTGTCGGTCCGCTACGTGGACGGCAAGCCCGTCGAGATCGAGAAGCTCCTGATCTCCACGCAGCACAAGGAGGGCGCGGAGTCGCTGATCCCCGACGACCTCTGGGAGCACGTCGTCGAGCCGGTCCTGCCCAAGGAGCTCTACGACGCCGGCAAGCTGCGCCGCGAGTTCCTCGTCAACCCGACCGGCCGCTTCGTCATCGGCGGCCCCGTCGGCGACGCCGGCCTGACCGGGCGCAAGATCATCGTCGACACCTACGGCGGCTTCGCGCGCCACGGCGGCGGCGCCTTCTCGGGCAAGGACCCGAGCAAGGTCGACCGCTCCGCGGCCTACGCGGCGCGCTGGGTGGCCAAGAACGTCGTGGCCGCCGGGCTGGCCGACCGCTGCGAGGTGCAGGTCGCCTACGCGATCGGCGTCGCGCACCCCGTCTCGGTGCTCGTCGAGACGTTCGGGACCGAGAACGTCGGGCGCGGCACGATCGCGCAGCTCGTCTCCGAGCACTTCGACCTGCGTCCGGGCGCGTTCCGCGAGACGCTGAACCTGCACCGCCCGATCTACCAGAAGACCGCCGCCTACGGCCACTTCGGCCGCGAGGACGCGGACTTCACGTGGGAGCGCACGGACAAGGCCGACGCCCTGCGCGACGCCGCCGGGCTGGGCGCCGCGACCGCGTAGGCAGACGGCCGGCGCGCGCGGCGCGCCCCGCAGCTTCCCGAGGGCCCGGCGATCGCCGGGTGGGCGGGGCCGCCGTCTTGACGCGCCGTTGACGGCGGCGAGACGGCGCCGTGGTGGGATCGCGGCCACCGCGACCACGACAAGGAGCCGCCATGTCCGCATCCGTCACCGTCGACCCGGAGCGCCTTGACGCCTTCCTCGGGCAGTTCGTCCTCGACGCGGGCGCCGCGATGGCGACGCCGAACATCATCGCCGGCGACCGGCTCGGCCTCTACCGCGCGCTGGCCGACACGATGCCGGCCACGCCGGCGCAGGTCGCGGAGAAGGCGGGCTGCGACGAGCGCTACGTCCGGGAGTGGCTGTGCGGGCAGGCCGCCGGCGGCTACGTCGAGTACGACCGCGCCGACGGATCGTTCTCCATGACGCCCGAGCAGGTGGCGTGCCTGGCCGACGAGAGCAGCCCGACGTTCGTGGCCGCCGCGTTCGAGATCGCCGGCTCGGTGTGCCGGGACATCGACCGCCTGACCGCGGCCCTGCAGCACGGCGACGGCGTCGGCTGGCACGAGCACGACCCGGCGCTGTTCCGCGGCACCGACCGCTTCTTCCGCCCGGGCTACGTGGCGCATCTGCTCGCCGAGTGGCTGCCCGCGCTGGACGGCGTGGTCGCCAAGCTCGCGGCGGGCGCGAAGGTCGCCGACGTCGGCTGCGGGCTCGGGGCGTCGACGATCCTCATGGCCGAGGCCTTCCCGGCCTCGGCGATCACCGGCTTCGACTACCACGACGCCTCGATCGCGGCGGCTCGCGCCGCCGCCGCGCGCGCGGGCGTCGCGGCGAGCTTCGAGGTCGCGCCCGCCGCCGCGTTCCCGGGCACCGGCTACGACCTGGTCTGCATGTTCGACTGCCTGCACGACATGGGCGACCCGGTCGGCGCCGCGCGCCACGTCCGCGACGCGCTCGCCCCGGACGGGACGTGGCTGCTGGTCGAGCCGATGGCCGGCGACCGCGTCGAGGACAACCTCAACCCGGTCGGGCGGATCTTCTACAGCGCCTCGACGATGATCTGCACGCCGGCGTCGCGGTCGCAGGAGGTCGGGCTAGCGCTCGGCGCGCAGGCCGGGCCCGAGCGGCTCGCCGGCGTGGTCGGCGAGGGCGGGTTCACCCGCTTCCGCCGCGCCGCCGAGACGCCGTTCAACCTCGTGTTCGAGGCGCGGCCTTAGCGAAGGGCGCGCCGGCGCGCCGCCCACGGGGCGCGCCGGCGCGTTCTGCGACGATGACCGCCGCGCGGCCGGCGCGCCGGGCCGCGCGGTCAACCGCCGCGCGAGGCGGTCGATCTCCCGGACCGATGGCCGCTCGCACCCTCTTCGTCTCGACCTTCGCGCCGACGCTCGGCGACGGCCGCGCGCTGCGCACCTACACCACGGTGCGCGCGCTGGCCGCGCTGGGTCCCGTCGACCTGGCCTACGTGCCGCACGGCGCCGAGGACCCGGCCCCCGAGTACCAGGCGATCGCGGGCGTCGACTTCCACGTGATCCGCCCGTCGCGCGGCCCGCGCCGCGCCCTGGCCTTCGCGGTCAGGCGCGCCCAGGGCGCGCCGCCGCAGTGCGCGCGCGGCGCCTCGCCGGAGGTGTTGGACGCGACGCGCCGCCTCGCGGGGCGCGACGGCGCGACGGCGCGCGTCGTGGCGGGCGACATGAACGCGATGACGGCGCTGCTCGGCTTCGCCCGCCGCCATCCGGTCGTCTACAACGCGCACAACCTCGAGTCCTCCTACCGCCACGATCCGGACATCGGCCGCGTGACCTGGCTGCCGATCTCCGTGCTCGAGCGCCGCATCCTGCGCCGCGCGCGGGAGTCCTGGATGGTCAGCCGCCGCGACATCGAGCTGGCGCGCCGCCTGGTCGCCGGCGCGCGGCTGCGCTACGTGCCCAACGTCGTGGACGTCGCCGCGATCGCCCCGCGCGCCGCGCCGCCGGCCGGCGCGCCGCGCACCGTGCTCATGGTGGGCAACTTCGCCTACGAGCCCAACGCACTCGGCGCGCGGATGCTCGTCGAGGAGGTCATGCCGCGCGTGTGGGCCGCGCTCCCCGACGCGCGGCTGCGGCTCGTCGGCCGCGGCCTGGATCCGGGCGCGGCGGCGCTCGACGAGCGCGTCGCGGCCGACGGCTTCGCCGCGGACCTCGGCGCCGCCTACGCGGACGCGGCGGCCGTCGCCGTCCCGCTGACCGAGAGCGGCGGCACGCCGCTGAAGTTCGTCGAGGCCCTCGCCTACGGCGTGCCCGTGGTGGCGACGCCCCTGGCCGCGCAGGGCCTCGACGTCCGCCCCGGCGAGCACTTCCGCGCCGCGGGCGATGCCGCGGCGTTCGCCGCCGAGCTGGTGGGCGTCCTGCGCGACGGCGATCAGGCGATGGCGGCCCGCGCCCGCGCGCTGGCCGAGCGCGAGTACTCGCTGGAGACGCTCACGCGGCTGCTGGCCGCCTGACCACCCGCCGCACCTGCGCCGCGCGCTCGGGCCCGAGCCGCTGCCCGGCCGCCCGTCTGAGGCGGCGGCCCTGCAGGCCCGCGAGCACGAGGCCGAGGCGCGGCCCGGGCAGCGGCAGCACGCTCCAGGCCAGGCGCTCTTCGCCGTCGGCGAAGCGGTACTTGTAGTCCTGGCCGCCCTCGCCGAGCGAGATCCGCCGGATGCCGCGGTCGAAGCCGTCCTCGATCACGCCGGCCATGCAGGCCAGCCCCAGGCGCGCCCGGGCCCAGCTCTCGTCGTAGCCCTGCAGCCAGAGCGTCGCGTAGCCCTCGGAGAGCAGGCAGATCTGCGAGCACACCGTCTGCCCGCCGGCCTCCATCGACCAGACGTCCAGCCGGCCCTCGCGCAGCAGCGCGGGGCCCGCCTCGAACAGCATCGCCTCGACGGCCGGGGTGACGACCCCGGAGCCGCCCTCGCGCGCCCAGCGGGCCTTGTGCAGGCCCAGGAAGGCGCGCAGGTCGCCGGCCAGCTCCCCGGCGGTCTGCGTGCGCCGCGTGGTGACGCCGCGCTGGTCCAGGCGCCGCCGGACCTTGCGCACCTGCGCGCGGAAGCTCGCGCTGCGCGTGCGCAGCCAGGCCTCGTAGGACCCGGCGTCGAGCGTGACGTAGGGCTCGGGGGAGGTCGAGAGCCGGTGCAGCAGCCGCGGGCGCGCGCCGGGCCAGTGGTGGGCCAGCAGGTGCGGCCACGGCGAGGTCACGGGGATGCCGTCGAAGACCAGGGCGTCGGCCTGGCCGTGGGCGGCCAGCGCCCGCGCGGCCGCCGCGGCGACGGTCACCTCGGCGCCGGGGCGCGCCAGCGGCGCGACGCCGGTCGACGTGCCCGCGCCGAGCAGGTGCAGGCGCGTGAGGCCGGCGCGCGAGCGCTCGGCCGTCAGCGGCACGATGCCGAGCATCTCGCCCGCCTCGCGCACCACCGCGACGCGGGGCGCCCCGGTGCTCACGTGCTCGGCCCAGGCCCCGAGCCAGGCCGAGGCGGCCGCGGGCTGGCGCGCCTCGTCGGCCAGCGCGTCCCAGTCGCCGCGCAGCGCGTCGCAGTCCTCGACGCGGTCCAGGATCTCGACCGCGGGGGCTATGACCCGCTCCTGGACATGACGTGGCGGGCCTTCTCGTACACGCGGTGCGCGAGCGCCTTGCCCTGGTCGACGCGGGGGCTCTCGCCCGGGCGGCGGGGGGACAGCCCGGTCCGCCGCAGGCGCTCGTTGAACGCGTGGACGTGCTCGGCGCGCAGGCCGTCCGCGCTGCGCCAGGTGATCGACAGCGACACCGAGACGGTCGGCCCGTTGGCCACCCAGTGCGGCTGGCCGACGGGCACGTAGAGGCCGTCGCCGGGCTGCAGGTCCCACTCGCCCGTCCACTCCGGCGCGTACTCCATGTTGCGGTGCGACGAGGTGGAGTTCGAGCGCTCGAGCTCGCGCTGCTCGGCCTCGGGGCTCTCGAAGCGGCCGGTGTGCATGGTCTTCTGCCCGCGGACCTGCAGCAGGAAGTTGTGCTCGAAGTCGACGTGCGCGGGCGTCACCGAGCCCGGCGCGGACAGGAAGATGAAGCCCTGGCGGCGCAGCATCGCCCCGGCGCCGCCGGGCAGCAGCGGCGCGACCTCGTCGAGGCACTCGTCGAGCAGGCGCTTGTAGGCCGGGTCCTGCTCGATGTGCTTGAGCACCATCCAGCAGCCGTTGTCCTCGATCCCGCGGGCGACGTCGCCGGGCGTGGCGTCCAGGGCGCGGGCGCCGCCGGGCACCACGACGCCGATGTCCGTGGCCACGGCGTGCTCGACGGTGCGGGCCGGCAGGCGGTCGGCCAGCCCGGCCACGGCCTCGACGGACAGCAGCTCGTGCTCGGCGAGATGGTGGCGGATGGGCTGCGGGCTGCGGCCGTCGGTGGCGAAGTCCGCCGCGGGGATGTCCAGGAGCTGGGTCATGGTCCTCCGATCCGCTCGCGGATCGAGATCGTGGCGGGCAGGGCCCGGCGCGCCACCGCCCCGAGCGCGCCCCGGGTGGGGACGAGCGCGGTGGCGACGGTGCGGCGGTCCGGCCACAGCCGGTTGATCATCTGGTTGTCGGGGGCGGCGCACGAGTCCGTGAACGCCGCGGTGGGGGTGGCGTGGAACGCCAGCACGTTGTCGAGCTCGAGCTGGATGCCGGGCGAGTGGCGCCCGACGTCCTCGGCGTAGGCGATCTTGAAGCAGAAGATCCCGTCGCCGGAGACGAGGTTGCACTTCATCGCGACGACCCGGCCGCCGGCGGACAGCTCGAGCAGCTGCAGGCGACCCTGCGCGCGGAAGCCGTCGCACAGCTCCCGCACGAAGTCCGCCTGGCCTCCGACGCGGAGGAACGAGGTCCCCTCGCGGCCCTTCCAGCCCGCGTCCTCGAGCGCGAGGAAGCGCTCGACGGCCGCCGGATCCCCGGCGCGGTCGGCGGTCTGCAGCTCGGCGCCGAGCGCGCGGGCCAGCGCCTTGCGCTGGCGGGCGGCCTCGCGCCGGCGCTTGGGGGCCATCCCGGCGAGGTAGTCGCCGTCGCCGCGGCGGTGCAGCATCGCGCGCTGGGCGCGCTCGTAGGTCAGCTCGGTCAGGCCGTGCTCGGCGAAGGCGGCCGACAGCGCGGGGGCGACCGGCCCGTCGCGGCCCACGGTCGGGAACCCGAGCCAGCCCGTGCCGCGCCCGCGGGCCAGCGCGCCGACCAGGCTCGCGGCGGCGCCGGCGGCATCGTCGCCGGCGAGCAGCGGCGTCCCGAGGAAGCAGTGGGTGTGCAGCCAGGCGACCACGCACGGCCCCGGCAGCCGCCCGAGGCGCGCGGCGGCCTGCACGGGGCGCACGCGGCGCTGGACGGGCAGGCAGCCGGTCCAGCGATCGCCGTCGCGCGCCACCAGCAGGCCGAGCCCCGTGCCGCCCAGGTGGCGGGCGGCCGGCAGCACGGCCTCCGGCTCGAAGTACGGGTTGGGCTCGGCGGCGGTCGCGGCCAGCGCGCGCCACGCCGCGACGTCGGCGGGCGTGAGGGTGTCGAGGTTGCGGAGCTCGGTCGTGGACAACGCTTGCGGGTTCTTCGGCCTCCGGGCCTCGTCCTGGAGGTCATGGCAGGCGGTCTGGATGAATGGATGAGGCGCTGCTCATCTTCGCATGGGGGGCCGTCGAGGCGGCGCAGATCTGGGCGGCGACGGCGCGCGTGGCGGCGGAGGGCCCGATGCCCAGCACGCGCGCCAGCCGCTCCTCGAGGCGTCCGTAGGCGGCGAGGGCGGCCGCGCCGTCGCCGGCGGCGGCCAGGCGGCGCATCAGGGCGCGCACGTGCTGCTCGGAGAGCGAGTCGAGCGCCACCGCCCGGCGCGACCAGCGGACCGCCGCGACGTGGTCGCCGGCTGCGCCCGCGCGCGCCGCGAGCGTGTCGAGCACGATCCCCAGGTTCTCGCGGTGCTCGTCGGCGGCCTCCATCGCCCACGGATCGTCGAGGTCGGCCAGGATCTCGCCGCGGCACAGCGCCACCGCCTCCTCGAGGCGGTCCTCGGCGACCAGCGCGGTGAACTCGGCGTGGTCGACCCACAGGGCCGGCCCGGGGACCAGGCCGACCCGGTCGCGGGTCGAGACGAGCACGCCGTCGCCGGCCGGGCCCAGCGTCCGCCGCAGCGCCCACAGCGCGCTGCGCATGCTCTGGCGGGCGCTCGCGTCCAGCACGTCGGGCCAGAAGCGCGCGGCGACCCGTGCGCGCGGGTGCATCCCCGGGTAGCGCGCGAGGAACCCCAGCAGCGCCCACGCGCGGCGACTTGCCGGGGGCGCGATGGCGCGCCCGTCCCCCTCGGCGACCAGCTCCCCGATCACCCTGACGCGGAGCATGCCCCGACCGTACCCGCTCGGCGAGGCGTTGACGGGGCGATGACGGAGCCTTGACGGTCGAACGGGACGCTGCACGCATGTCCACCGCCACCAACTTCGATCTCAGCGCCTTCACGCGCGCGACGGAGGCGCGCGACGCCGACGGGCAGCTCGCGGCCTACGCCGACGACGCCGAGCTGCGCACGGTCGACGCCGCGCACGGTCCGAGCGAGCCCGAGGTGCGGCGCGGCCGCGACGCGATCGGCGCGCTGCTGCGCGACGTGTGCGGGCGGCCGATGACCCACCGGGTCACCGACGCCGTGCAGGACGGCGACCGCGTCGCCTTCCAGGTCGCCTGCCGCTACGACGACGGCACGCGCGTGCTCGCCTCCACGGTCGCGCGCCTGCGCGACGGGCGGATCGCGGAGCAGACCACCGTGCAGGCGTGGGACGCCTGAGGGACTAGTCCGCGGGGGACGTGGCGCGCAGGGCCCGGTCGACGGAGGACACGACGTCGTCCGGGTCCGCGACGCCCGAGAAGGTGAAGTCGGAGTCGTCGGTCCCGGCGGTGTCGAAGTCGACCGAGCCGATCCGCAGCAGCCGCTGCGGCAGGCTCTGGCTCGTGTTGACGTTCTGGACGCGGGAGAGCTGGGCCTGCTGGACGCGGCGCGACAGGATCCCGCGCCGGATCTGCAGGCGCTCGGTGGTGATCGTGTAGCGGGTCTCCAGGCGGCGCAGCAGCCCGGCCACGAGCACGCCGCCGATCCCGAGCACCGCGATCGCGACCGCGAGCGCCGTGGAGGCGCCGGCCACCGCGGCGATCAGCACCGCGACGATCACCACGACGATGCCCACCACGTAGAAGCCGAGCGTCGAGCGCCAGGAGGGGTGGCCCTGGAACAGCAGCTCTTCGCCGGGATGCAGGTCCATCGCGGGCCAACCCTATCCTCGCCGGGTGCCGCCGGTGGTCAGAGTCGAGCCGATCACGACGGCTCGCGTGCTGCGCGGGCCGTTCGACTACGCCGCGCCCGACGGCGCGGGCGTCGGCACCCGCCTCGTCGTCCCCTTCGGCCGCCGCGACGTGGTCGGCGTCGTCACCGCGCTCGCCGACGCCTCCGAGCATGAGCTCGCCGCGCCGCGCCGCGTGCTGGACCCCTCGCTGCCGCCGGCGCTCGTCGAGCTGGCCTTCTGGATGGCCGAGGAGTGCTGCTCGACGCCGGCGCGGGCGCTCGGGCTGATGATGCCCCCGGCCGGGGCCCGGGCCAAGACGGCGCTGTGGGCCGCCCGGGCGGCCGGCGCCGATCCCGAGGCCCCGGTCACCCCCCGCCAGGCCGCCCTGCTGGCCTCGCTGCCGCGCTTCACCGGCCCCGACACCGCCGCACTGCGGCGCCTGGAGGCCCGCGGCCTGGCCGACGTCGTCCCGCGGGTCGTGCGCCGCGCCCCCTTGCACGTCCCCGTGGGCGCCCAGCGGCCGCGCCCGGCGCTCACGCCCGACCAGGAGGCGGCCGTCGCCGCGATCGCGGGCGCGCCGCGCGGCGGGCGGCTGCTGCTGCACGGCGTGACGGGCTCCGGCAAGACCGAGGTCTACCTCCGGGCCGCCGAGGACGCGCTGGCCCGCGGGCGGGGGGTCATCGTCCTGGTCCCCGAGATCGGGCTGACGCCCCAGATCGTCGCCCGGTTCGTCGCCCGCTTCGGGGACACGGTGGCCGTCCTGCACTCGCGGCTGGGGGCCGGCGAGCGCTACGACGAGTGGCTGCGCCTGCGGCGCGGCGAGGCGCGCGTGTGCATCGGCCCGCGCTCGGCGGTCTTCGCGCCGCTGGCCGACGTCGGGCTCCTGATCGTCGACGAGGAGCACGACGCCTCCTACAAGCACGAGGGCGACCCGCGCTACGACGCGCGCCTGGTGGCCGAGCGGCGCGCTCGTGACGGGGTGCTCGTGTGCGGCAGCGCGACGCCGCGCCCGGAGTCGCTGCACGCGCTGCGGCGCATCCGCCTGCCGCGGCGCGTCGACGGCCTCCAGCTGCCCGCCGTGCGCGTCGTCGACATGCGCGACGCGCGCCACGCCCTGCATCCCGAGACCCACGCGGCGCTCGGCGCGGCGCGCAAGGCGATCGTGCTGCTCAACCGCCGCGGCTGGTCGAACTTCCTGACCTGCCGGACCTGCGGGCGCGCGTGGGAGTGCCCGAACTGCGACGTCACGCTGGTCCTGCACCGCTCCGAGGGCCTGGTGGCCTGCCATCACTGCGGGCACCGCGAGCGCGTCCCCGCGAGCTGCCCGGACTGCGGCTCCGTCTCGATCGCCCGCCACGGGACCGGCACCGAGCGCCTCGCCGACGAGCTCGGCGCCTTCGGCAAGCCCGTCTTCCGGCTCGACGCCGACGTCGCGCGCGCCGCCGAGGTCCTCGCCGCCTTCGGCGCCGCCGCGGGCGGGATCCTCGTCGGCACGCAGATGGTCGCCAAGGGCCACGACTTCCCGGACGTGGACCTCGGGGTCGTCGTCGATGCCGACGCCACGCTGCGGTTCCCCGACTTCCGCGCCGAGGAGCGGACCTTCGCGCTCGTCACCCAGCTCGCCGGGCGGGCGGGCCGCGGCGGCGGGCCGGCCGGGTCGCAGCCGCCCAGCCGCGTCCTGGTCCAGACCCTCGTGCCCGAGGCGGACGCGATCGCCTTCGCCGCGCGCCACGACGCCGACGGCTTCCTGGCCGGAGAGCTCGAGCGCCGCCGCGCGCTGCGCTACCCGCCGTTCGCCACGCTGATCCGCGTCGTCTGCTCCAGCGAGCAGGCCGGCGCCGCCCACGCCGCCGCGGCCGCCGTCCGGGCCGCGCTGGGGCGCAACGCCCCCGTGCTCGGGCCCGCCCCGCTGTTCCGGCTGCGCGGCCGCGAGCGCTCGCAGCTCATGGTCAAGGCGACCGACCGCCGCGCCGCGATCGCGGCGGTCCGCGCCGCGGTGGAGGCCGTGAGCGCCGACAAGGCCCACCGCGCGGCGAGCTTCAGCGTGGACGTCGACCCCCAGTAACCGGCAGATTCGCGCAGGGCGCTCATCTGCTTGGACGAACCCGCCCGGGGGGCGTCTTCGTCCGCCCGCTGGCACGGATCACGGTTGGGTGCCGGCCCTACTAATCTGAAGGCGATGGCCGAAGAGCTCGATGTGGAGGTGACCGAGGAGGACGGTGGCGCGCCCGCGCCGCCGCTGGATCCCGAGGTCGCGGCGCGCCGGGAGGCCGCCCTGCGTCACGTCGTGCAGTTCGGCGACCCGGTGTTGAAGGCCAAGGCCCTGCCCGTCGACCGCTTCGACGACGAGCTGCGCGCCGAGGTCGGCCGGATGGGGCTGCTGATGGACGACGCGCTGGGGGTCGGGCTGGCCGCGACGCAGCTCGGGGCGCTGCGCCGCGTGCTCGTCTACCGCGTCGTCGCCGGCGGCCCGCTCGCCGCGCTCGTCAACCCGGTCCTCGACTGGTCCTCCAAGGAGCAGGAGCTCTACGAGGAAGGCTGCCTGAGCCTGCCGCGCGTCCACGTCGACATCGAGCGGCCGGTGCACGTGCGCGTCAACGCCCGCGACGAGTGGGGCGAGCCGCTGACGATCGAGGCCAGCGGCCTGGAGGCCCGGGTCATCCAGCACGAGATGGACCACCTCGACGGCGTCCTGATCCTGGACCGGGCCTCGCGCGAGCAGCGCAAGGAGGCCATGCGCGCCCTGCGCGAGACGCTGCCGGCGTGAGGACCGCGTTCCTGGGCACCACCGCGTTCGCCGCGGCCGTGCTGGCGCGGCTGGGGGAGAGCGCGCACCGCCCGGCGCTCGTCGTCACCCGCCCCGACGCCCCCGCGGGGCGCGGCCGGCGCCTGACGCCGCCGCCCGTGGCCGGCACGGCCCTCGCGCTGGGCCTCGAGCTCGACCAGCCCGCGGACGTCAACGCGGAGGACGCGCGGCGCCGGCTGGCCGCCGCGGAGCCCGAGGCGGTGATCGTGTGCGCGTTCGGCGCGCTGCTCAAGGAGCCGCTGCTGTCCGACTTCGCGATGCTCAACGTGCACCCGTCGCTGCTGCCGCGCTGGCGCGGCGCGGCCCCCGTCGAGCGGGCGATCATGGCCGGCGACACGGAGACCGGGGTGGCGATCATGCGCCCGACCGCCGCCTACGACGAGGG
>JAICJK010000453.1 GCA_025928415.1 Solirubrobacteraceae bacterium
CGCAGGGTTCATCGGCGCCAACCTGGCCCTCGAGCTGCTCGCCCGGCACCCGGGCTGGGAGCTGGTGGCGCTCGACAGCCTGCACCGCCGCGGCTCGGAGCTCAACGTCCCGCGCCTGCGCGAGGCGGGGGTGCGCTTCGTCCACGGGGACGTGCGCGAGCCGGACGACCTGCGGGCCGCGGGGCCGTTCGACGCGCTCGTCGAGTGCTCCGCCGAGCCGTCGGTGATGGCCGGCGCCGACGGGGCCACGGGCTTCCTGGTCCACACGAACCTGATGGGCGCCTACCACTGCCTCGAGGAGGCGGCGCGCCACGGCGCCCAGCTCGTCTTCCTGTCGACGAGCCGCGTCTACCCCGTCGCGGGGCTCAACGGCCTGGCCCATGCGGAGGGAGCGACGCGCTTCGAGCTGGCCGACGAGCAGCCGGTCCCCGGCGCGTCGGCCCACGGGATCGCCGAGAGCTTCCCGCTCGGCGGCGCGCGGACGCTGTACGGCGCGACGAAGCTCTCGGCGGAGCTGCTGATCGCCGAGTACGCCGAGTCCTTCGGGCTGCGCACGGTGGTCGACCGCTGCGGCGTGGTCGCGGGCCCGTGGCAGATGGGCAAGGTCGACCAGGGCGTCTTCACGCACTGGATGGCGTCGTTCTACTTCCGCCGCGAGCTGTCCTACCTGGGCTTCGGCGGCCAGGGCAAGCAGGTCCGCGACGTCCTGCACGTGCTCGACCTGGTCGACCTCGTCGAGGAGCAGCTCACATCCCCCGAGCACTGGGCCGGCGCGGTCGTCAACGTCGGCGGCGGCGCGCGGGGCAGCCTGTCGCTGCGGGAGACCACGGAGCTGTGCCGCGAGATGACGGGCAACGACGTCGCGCTCGGGTCGGACGCGCGGACGCGCGCCGGCGACGTGCGGATCTACGTCTCGGACTGCCGGGCCCTGGGCGCCTGGACCGACTGGGCCCCGCGGCGCACCCCGCGCCAGGTACTCTCCGACATCCTCATGTGGATCGGTGACCACGAGCGGCTCGTCGCCGGAGCGCTCGGCTCCTGAGACGATGGGCATCGCGATCATCACCGGCTCGGGCGGCCTGATCGGCTCGGAGTCCGTCCGCTTCTTCGCCGAGCAGGGCTTCGACGTGATCGGCCTCGAGAACGACATGCGCGCCCGCTTCTTCGGGCCCGCGGCCTCCACGACCCCCACCTCCGAGCGGCTGGTCGCGGAGGTGCCGTCCTTCCGCTGGGAGCAGGTCGACATCCGCGACGCGGACGCGGTCAGCGCCCTGTTCGCCCGGCACGCGCGGTCGATCGAGCTCGTGGTGCACACCGCCGCGCAGCCCTCGCACGACTGGGCGGCCTCCGACCCGCAGACCGACTTCACCGTCAACGCCAACGGCACGCTGAACCTGCTGCAGGCCGCGCGCGACAACTGCCCCGACGCGACGTTCGTGCTCACCTCGACCAACAAGGTCTACGGCGACCGCCCGAACTTCCTGCCCCTGGTCGAGCTCGAGACGCGCCTGGAGCTGCCCGAGGACCACCGCTGGCATCGCGGCATCGACACCGAGATGTCGATCGACCTCACGACCCACTCGCTGTTCGGGGTCTCCAAGGTCGCCGCCGACCTGCTGGTCCAGGAGTACGGGCGCTACTTCGGCATGCCGACGGTCTGCTTCCGCGGCGGCTGCCTGACCGGGCCCCAGCACGCCGGCGCCCAGCTGCACGGCTTCCTCGCCTACCTGATGCGCTGCACGGTGACCGGGACGCCGTACACGATCTTCGGCTACGGGGGCAAGCAGGTCCGCGACAACATCCACGCCCATGACGTCGTGCGGGCCTTCGCCGCCTTCCACGCCGACCCGCGGCCCGCGGCGGTGTACAACCTCGGCGGCGGGCGCGCGTCCAACGTCTCGATGATCGAGGCGATCGCGCTGTGCGAGCAGATCGCCGGCCGACCGCTGGACTGGACGTTGTCCGAGGAGGCGCGGATCGGCGACCACCGCTGGTGGATCAGCGACCTGGCCCCGTTCCAGGCCGACTACCCCGGCTTCGCGATCACCTACGGCATCGAGGACGTCCTGCGCGACATCCACGCCTTCAACGCCGAGCAGTGGGCCGCCGCGAGCGGGTGAGCCGATGGACGAGCTGAAGCTCTCCGTCGTCATCCCGGCGCACGACGAGCAGGGGTCGATCGCCGCGACGCTCGACGGGATCACCACCGCGCTCGCCGGCGCGGGCATCGACTACGAGGTGGTCGTCGTGGACGACGCGAGCGCGGACGGCACCGCCGCCGTCGTGGGCGAGGTGACCGCGCGCGACCCGCGCGTGCGGTGCATCCGCTCCCCTTACCCCGGCGGCTTCGGGTTCGCGGTGCGCGCGGGCCTGGAGGCCTACACGGGGGACGCGGTGGCGATCGTGATGGCCGACGGCTCGGACGCCCCCGAGGACCTCGTGACCTATCACCAGGTGCTCGCGTCCGGCTATGACTGCGCGTTCGGCTCGCGGTTCGTCCCCGGCAGCCGCGTCTACGACTACCCGCGCTTCAAGCTCGCCCTCAACCGGCTGTTCAACCTCGGCATCCGGATCATGTTCGGCCACGGCTACAACGACACGACGAACGCGTTCAAGGCCTACCGCCGCAGCGTGATCGACACGATCCAGCCGCTCATCTCGCCGCACTTCAACCTCACCGTGGAGATGCCGCTCAAGGCGATCGTCCGCGGCTCCTCCTACGCGATCGTGCCGATCTCGTGGACCAACCGCACGTCCGGCACGTCGAAGCTCAAGCTCCAGGAGATGGGCAGCCGCTACGTGTTCATCGTCCTCTACGCGTTCTTCGAGCACCACCTCAGCAAGGGCGACTACCGGCGCGCCGACGGCCCGCCGCGCGGCAGCGGGGTCCGTCACCCCTGGCGCGCGGGCAGCCCGGCGGGCCCCGCCGGC
>JAICJK010000536.1 GCA_025928415.1 Solirubrobacteraceae bacterium
GCTCATCACGGAGGGGCAGGACAAGGGCGTCCTGACGTTCGAGCAGATCGCGAACGCGCTCGAGGAGGTCGAGGTCACCAAGGAGCAGGTGACCGAGCTGCACCAGTACTTCATCGAGCACGGCATCGACGTCGTGGGCGCGGACGGCCGTCCGGCCACGAGCGAGAACGGGAAGGTGGAGGCGGCGGCGGAGGCCCGGCGCCAGCCGCAGGTGGACGCGCCGAAGAAGCCGGAGATCGACCTGACGGTCGAGCCGAGCCTCGACAGCCTGCGGCTGTACCTGCGCTCGATCGGGCGCGTCAACCTGCTGACCGCCGAGCAGGAGGTGTCCCTGGCCAAGCGCATCGAGCGCGGCGACATGGACGCCAAGCAGCAGATGGTCGAGGCGAACCTGCGGCTGGTGGTCTCGATCGCCAAGGGCTACCTCGGCCGCGGCCTGACGTTCCTGGACCTCATCCAGGAGGGATCGCTGGGCCTCATCCGCGCCGTGGAGAAGTTCGACTACCGCCGCGGCTACAAGTTCTCCACCTACGCGACGTGGTGGATCCGGCAGGCGGTGACGCGGGCGATCGCGGACAAGGGCCGGACGATCCGCATCCCGGTCCACATGGTCGAGAAGCTCAACAAGGTCGTCCACGTCGAGCGCCAGCTCGTGCAGTCGCTCGGCCGCGAGCCGACCCCGGAGGAGATCGCCTCCGAGCTCGAGGTCACCGCGCGCGAGGTCCGCGACATCCTGCGGATGAGCCAGCAGCCGATCTCGCTGGAGAAGCCGATCGGCGAGGAGGAGGAGTCCGAGCTCGGCGACTTCGTCGAGGACCAGAGCGCGGAGTCTCCCTTCGAGCAGGCGTCGGAGAGCCTGCGCAAGGAGAACGTGCACCGCGCGCTGGCGGCGCTCCCGCAGCGCGAGCGCGAGGTGATCGAGATGCGCTTCGGCCTGACCGGCGGGCGGCCACGCACGCTGGAGGAGGTCGGCCGCGCCTTCAACGTCACGCGCGAGCGCATCCGCCAGATCGAGAACCACACGCTCAAGAAGCTCGAGTCGCTCCCCGAGGCCCAGCGCCTGCGGGACGCCTCCTGACGGCCGGCGGGCGGGGGGCGGCGCGCCCGCGGCGCCCCCCGTGCGGGCCGGGTCCCGGCCCTCGCCGGGGCCCGCGCCGGGCGTCGGCGTCGGCTACCCTGTGCGCCCGCGCGGCGGGATTCCCGAGCGGTCAAAGGGGCCTGACTGTAAATCAGGTGGCTACGCCTTCGAAGGTTCGAATCCTTCTCCCGCCATGTCAGCGGCTGCGCGCCCCGGCGCCGTCCGCGCGGCGGACGCCATGACCGACTCCCCCGATCTCAAGGTCACCCGCCGGCGCGAAGGCGACGCCGTGGTCGTCGCGCCCGAGGGGGAGATCGACCTGGCGACGACGGAGCTCGTCGCCGGCGAGCTGGCCGCCGCGCGCGCCGAGGCCGCGGCGGTGGTCCTCGACCTGCGCGGCGTGGGCTTCATGGACTCCTCGGGGCTGCGGATGCTCGTCGAGGCCCAGCGCGAGGCCGAGCGGCTCGGGTCGTCGCTGACGCTCGTCCGCGGGCCGGCGGCCGTCCAGCGGCTGCTGGACCTGACGGGCCTGACCGAGCGGCTGACGATCGTCGACGACCCCGGCGAGCTGACCGGCGATGGCGCCGGCTGACCGCCTCCGGCGCGCCCCGTCCTCCGACGTCCACGCCTGGGCGGCGCCGCTCGGCGCGGCGATCGTCGTCGCCCTGACCGCGACCGACGCGCAGTGGGGCCACCGGCGGGTGCTGATCAGCTCGGTGGTGGTGGCCCCGTTCGTCGCCGCGCTGTTCGGGTCGCTGCGCCAGACGACCCTGGTCGCGATCCTCGCCACCGCGGCGTGCGCGGTGAGCGGGGTGTGGAACGACAACTTCGGCGCGACCGACTACGTCCTGCGGATGCTCGTGGTGGTGATCGGCGGCGGCTTCGCGGTCGCCGGCGCGCGCTCGCGCCTGCACCTGGCGGCCGATCGCCGGCGCTTCCGGCTGCTGAGCGCCGCGGCGGGCGTCGCCGAGGGCGGGGGATCGGTGGACGACGTCGTGCAGGCGCTCAGCGACCTCCTCGTCCCCGACCTCGCGGACGTCTGCGTCATCGACGTGCGGCGCGGCGACGCGGTGCAGCGCCTGGCCGTCGCCGCCGCCGGGCCCCGCGCGCGCGAGATCCGCGCCGGGCTCGAGCGGCGCGCCGCCGCTGCGGGCGGCGTA
>JAICJK010000479.1 GCA_025928415.1 Solirubrobacteraceae bacterium
CGGCTGGAAGCGGCCGCGGCCGCGCCGCTGCCGCCCCGCCGGAAGAACCCGGCGCCAGGGGCGCCGCCGGGGGCGGGCTCGCGCGGTTGCAGCCCCCCCACTACACCCCCACGCCCCATCACGCCGACGGGTGAGCGCGCGCCCCCGCCGTCCCCCGCCGGGGGGGGGGCGGGGGCGCCCCGCGCCCGCCGCCGCGCCGCCCCCCCCCGGCCGGAAGACCGAGGCGCCTTGGGCGCCTCGGGGCGCGTGCTCGCGCTGTTCCAGCCGCACCTCTACTCCCGCACGCAGCATCTCGCGTACGGATTCGCGCGCGCGCTCGCCACCGCGGACGCCGCCTGTATCACGGACGTCTATCCCGCCCGCGAGGAGCCGGTGCCGGGCGTGTCCGGCCGCCTGATCGTCGACGAGCTGGCTGCGCTCCGGCCGGGGATGCGGATCGGATGGGCGCCGCGGCTCGAGGACGCGGCGGCGATCGTCGCCGGGTGGGCGCGGCCCGGCGACGTGGTGCTGACGCTCGGGGCGGGGGACGTCGACTCGGTCGCGCGCGTGCTCCTGGAGCGCTTGAGATGAGCGTCGAGCTGTCCCGCCATACGACGCTCGGCACCGGCGGCCCGGCGCGCGCGTTCGCCGAGCCGGCGACCCTCGCCGAGCTCGAAGAGCTCTTGCGGCGCGCGCACGGGGAGGGCTCGCAGGTGGCGGTGGTCGGGCTCGGCTCGAACCTGCTCGTGGCCGACGAAGGCGTGGACGCGCTCGTCCTGAAGCTGAAGGGCCGGCTCACGGCGGTCGAGATCGACGGCGAGGTCCTGCGGGCGGGCGGCGGCGCGCCGAACGCTGTCGCGCTCCATCGGGCGCGCTCGGCCGGGCTCGGGGGCTTCGAGTTCGCGTGCGCGATCCCCGGCACGACGGGCGGCGGCGTGTGGATGAACGCAGGCGCCTACGGCAGCGACTTCTCGCACGTGCTCGAGCGGGCGCTCGTGGCGAGCGCGGACGGCACCGGCTGGCTGACGCCGGCCGAGCTCGGGCTCTCCTACCGCCACTCCGACCTCCGGCGCGGGCAGGTGGTCGTCGGCGTCGAGCTGCGGTTGCGCCCACGGCCGCCGGAGGAGATCAAGGCGGAGGTGCGCGAGCTGAACGTGAACCGCAAGGCGGCGCAGCCCACGAACCGGCGGACGTTCGGCAGCGTCTTCAAGAACCCGGATCACGAGCTGACCGCCGGCCGGATGCTCGAGGCGTGCGGCCTCAAGGGGCACCGGATCGGCGGCGCCCAGATCTCGCCGAAGCACGCGAACTTCATCGAGAACGCCGGGGAGGCGCGGACCGAGGATGCGCTGGCGCTGATGCGGGAAGCTCGGCGCCGCGCGCACGACCGGTTCGGGGTGGAGCTCCAGCACGAGGTGCAGCTGCTCGGCGACATCGCCGTGTAGGAGCGCCTCCTCCGGCGGCGAACGAGAGCAGGTGGCCCGTGCGCGTGCCCGGACAGCCGTCGCGCCCCGCCCGCAGCTCACGCTGCGCCTCGGGCGCTACCTGCCGTCGCCGCGGTCGCTCGCGGTGGGCTTCGGCCTGGTCGCGCTCGCCGGGGGCCTGTACGGCGTGGCCCGCGAGACGTCCGCGTTCGCAGTCGACTCCATCTCGGTCGCCGGCGCGCCGCCGCGCGCGCAGGGCCAGGTGCGCCGGTCGCTCGCCACGTTGCGCGGCACGAGCCTGCTCGCCCTCGACGGCGCGGCGCTCGAGCGGCGCCTCGAGGCACTGCCCACGGTCGTCTCCGCCGAGTACGACCGCTCGTTCCCGCACACGCTCCGGGTCGTCGTCGTCCCCGAGCGTCCGGTCGCGGTGCTCCGGCAGGGGTCGAAGGCCTGGCTGATCTCGGCGCGGGGGAGGGCGACGGCGGCCGTCTCGTCGCGGGCGGCACAGCAGCTGCCGCGTGTCTGGATCCCGCGCACGACGCGCGTCGTCGTCGGAGGGTTCCTGCCGGCCGCCCACGCCGGGGCGGTCGCACGCGCGCTCGCGCTTGCCGGCGGCCTGCCGGCGCACGTCGTGCAGGCGCAGGTGCGCCGCGACGGGCTCGTCTTCCGGCTCCGCTCGGGGCTCGAGCTCCGGCTCGGCGACCCGACCGACATCCGCCTCAAGCTCGCGATCGCGGGACGCGCCTTCCGGGTGCTGCCGCCCGGGAGCACGTATCTCGACGTCAGCGTCCCGGGCCGCCCGGTCGCGGGCGACAACCCTCAAGTCTCAGGTAGAGCTTGACAGTGAAAACGCTCGACCTCCGATTGACAGCGAGATTCGGCGTGTCTACCCTGCCCACGACGGTCGCAATTTCCGGCCCAATTCTCGACCGAAGGTTCAGGTATTCCCATCATGAGCATGCGTGATCAGTCCGGCAGCTACCTCGCGCTGATCAAGGTCGTCGGCGTCGGCGGCGGCGGCACGAACGCCGTCAACCGCATGGTCGACGCGGGCCTCGGCGGCGTCGAGTTCGTCGCCGTGAACACCGACGCGCAGGCGCTGATGATGTGCGACGCCGACGTGAAGATCCACATCGGCTCGCAGGCGACGCGCGGCCTCGGTGCCGGCGCAGACCCTGCGGTCGGTCAGGCCGCCGCGCAGGAGAGCCGCGACGAGCTGAAGGAGGCGCTGAAGGGCGCCGACATGGTCTTCGTCACGGCAGGAGAAGGGGGCGGAACCGGGACCGGGGCCGCACCGATCGTCGCCGA
>JAICJK010000017.1 GCA_025928415.1 Solirubrobacteraceae bacterium
CGGGCAGCGGCGAGCGCCCCCGCGCGGCGGGCGGCGGCCGCCGCGCCGCAGGCCGCCGAAGGCGAGCTGGCGATCGCCGGCTACGACGGCCTGACCGTCGCGCAGCTCCTGCCCAGGCTGCGGCCGCTGACGGCCGAGCAGCTCGCGCGCATCGACGGCTACGAGCGCGGCGGGCGCAACCGCAAGCGCGTCCTGGACCGCGTGGCCGCCCTGCGCTCCCGGAAGCTCGAGGCGGAGCTCACGGGCAGGTCCTGAGCCGCTACGCCGCGGTGAGCCGCAGGGCGACGATGGCCACGTCGTCGCGCAGCGGCCCCGGCGCGCGCGCGTGGGCGAGGTCGCGCACGGCGTCGGCGAGCGCCTCGGCCGACGCGCCCGCGCCCGCGGGCAGCAGCGCCGCGAGGTCGTCCGCCGACAGCGGCTCGGTGCGCAGCGCCTCGGTCACGCCGTCGGTGTAGAAGACGATCGCGTCCCCGGGCCCCAGGGTGACCTGGGCCTCCGTCCACGTCGCGGCGTCGTCGACGCCGAGCAGCGGCCCGCCGGTGCGCACCGGCGCCGCCTCGCCGCCCGCGCGCAGCACGATCGGGGCCGGGTGCCCGGCGCAGGCCAGCAGCAGGTCCATGCGGCCGCCGTCGCGCGGGATCAGGCGCCCGAGCACCGCCGACAGGAACCGCTCGGGCACGCGCTCGGCGCACATCTGGCGGTTGAGCAGCGCGAAGGCCCCCGCGGGGTCCGGCCGCTCGGCCGCCGCGGCGGAGGCCGCCCGCAGCGTGTAGCGCGCCATCGCCGTGACCGCGGCCGCCTCGGCGCCCTTGCCGCAGACGTCGCCGACCATGATCGCCCACGAGCCCTCGTCGAGCCCGTAGAGGTCGTAGAAGTCGCCGCCGACCTCGCTGGCCTCGCCCGCCGGCTGGTAGCGGGCCGCGGTCTCGACGCCGGGGATCAGCGGCAGGTCGGGCGGCAGCAGGCTCGCCTGCAGGGTCGAGGCGATGTGCGCGCGCTCGGCGTAGAGCTGGGCGTTGTCGATCGCCAGCGCCAGGCGGCGGGCGATCTCGTCGAGCAGCCGCCGGTCCTCGTCGGCGGGGACGTGGCCCTCCTCGTCCCAGCTCAGGGCGAGCACGCCGAAGCTGCGCCCGCCGGCGGTCAGCGGCACGAGCGCCACGCTGCGCCCGAGCACCCGCCGCAGGGCCTCGAGCACGTCGGGGGCCGTCGCGAAGGAGCGGACGTCGTCCTCCGACAGACAGGGGTAGAACCGGGCCTGGCCGCTGAGCGACACCTGCGCCGTCGCGACCACGGGGGAGGCGTCGATGACCCGTCCGCGCAGCGTCATCAGGTCCGTGCGCCGCGGCTCGTCGCGGGCCGCGGCGCCCGCGCGCTCGAGCCGCTGCCCGTCGCGCGAGAGCACGCTGATCGTGGCGACGTCGGCCAGCGTGCCGGCCATCCGCTCGGCGACCTCCTGCAGGACCACCCCCAGCTCCATCGAGCGCTCGAGCGCGCCGCTGACGTCGGCCAGCAACGCGGCGCGGTCGCGCGCGAGCTCCGACTCGCGGCGGGCGGCGCGCTCCGCGGCGAGCAGCCGCTCGCGCTCGAGCTCCTGGCGCTTGCGGTCGGCGATGTCGCGCACCAGGACCACCATCCGCGGCGGGCCCCCCTCGACGGTCAGCGGCCGGGCGGAGACCTCGATCGCGACGCGCGTCCCGCTCGGCGTGTGGATCTCCGTCTGGAAGCCCGGGTCGACGAGCCCCTCGGTCTGGGTGCGCTCGATCCGCCGTCCGATGTCCGGCCGCCGCTCCGGCGGGAAGACCTCGAGCATGCTCGCCAGCGCGTAGAGCTCCTGCGCGCTGCGGCCGGCGATGCGCTCGGCCGCCTCGTTGACGTACAGGATGCGCTCGCCCTCGGCCAGGACGAAGCCCTCGCCGAGCTCGCTCTGGGCGCGCAGGAGCGTCTCGTAGAGGTCGCGCTGCGCCCGCAGCGCCTCCTCGGTCTCGCGGCGCTCGGTGATGTCCAGGACGGTGGCGCCGACGCCGAGCGTCGCGCCGCCGGGCAGGCGGATCCGGTACAGGCTGAGCAGGTAGTGGCGCTCGTGGACGGGGTCGGCGGGCGTCGTGCCCGTGACCTCGAGATCGACCAGCGACTCGCCGGTCGCGAGCACCCGCGCGAGCGCCGCATCGAGCTCCCCGCCGACGTCCGGGAGGATCTCCGGCACCCGCCGGCCGAGGTGCTCCTCCTCGGTCAGCCCGTTGATCGCGCACAGGGCGCGGTTGACCTGCACGTAGCGCAGCTCGGTGTCGAAGTAGGCGAAGCCCACCGGCGCCTGGTCGATCAGCGTGTCGAGGACGCTCCGCGCGGCCTCGCTGGCGCGCTCCTGATCCCGTGCGCTGGCGTACAGGCGCGCGTTGTCGATGGCCAGCGCCGCGCGGCGCCCCAGGTCGCGGGCCAGCGCGAGGTCCTCCTCGCCGAACGGCTCGCCCTCGCCGCGGACCAGGCTCAGGACCCCCAGCGTCCGCCCGCGGGCCTTCAGCGCGACGAAGACCGCGGAGCGCAGCCCCAGCTCGCGCAGCAGCGCGAGCTGCGCGGGATCCTGCGCGAACCGCTCCAGGTCGCTGTCGCGGATGCGGGGGTGCAGCTCGGCCACGCCGGTGCGCAGCACGGCCATCCGGCCCGCGGGCGCGTCCGCGGGGGACGGGTGCTCGCGCAGGCGCCGCGCGACGCCGGCCTTCGCCGGGTCGCGGTGCTCGGAGGCCACGACCTCCAGGGCGCCGTCGTCGCCGAGCACCTCGACCGCGCAACCGTCGGCCACCCGCTCGACCGCGAGCAGGACGAGCTCCTGCAGGGTCGCCTCGTGGTCGAGCGACGCGTCGAGCACCGCGCTGGCGTCGGCCAGCAGGCGCACGCGATCCAGCAGCGCCGCGCGATCCCGCTCGGCGCGGACGCGCTCGGTGACGTCGTGGGCGATCGAGCCGATGCCGGCGATCGCGCCGTCCGGGAGGCGCACGGGGAAGAACGTGGCCAGGATCTGGCGCGGGCTGCCGTCCGGGGCGAGCTGGGTGAAGGTCACGTCGCGGCGCGTCTCGCCGGTGGCGCGCACCTCCCGCAGCAGGTCGAGGACCCGCTTGCCGTCGGCGTGCAGGACCTCGTCGGGCCGGCGCCCGAGGTGATCGGCGGCCGGGACCCCGTGCACCTCGGCCAGGACCTCGTTGACGCGCTGGTAGCGCAGCTCGGCGTCGTAGAGCGCGAGGCCGACGGGCGCGGTGGCGACGTAGGCGTCCAGGATGGCGCTCGCCTGGCCGCTGGCCTGCTCGCTGGCGCGCGCCAGGCGCAGCAGGCGCGCCCCGTCGAGGGCGAGCGCGACGCGGTTGGCCAGCTCCTGGGCGATGCGCAGCTCGCGCACGTCGAGCACCCGGCCGGGCTCCGCGGCGGCGGCCAGGACCCCGAAGGCCCGCCCGCGGGCCACGAGCGGCGCGACGACGCACGTCCCCTCCGAGGCGCCCAGCGGCTCCTGCAGCTCCTCCGGGATGGCGTCCGCGAGATGCGCGGCGGCGGGCGCGGCGTCCTCGCGGGCGACGATCGCGCAGCGGTCGCCGAGGGCCGGCACGGCCAGCGCGGCCACCGCGTCGAGGTGCTCCTCGACCTCCAGCGCGCCGGCGAGCAGCCGCCCGGCGTCGCTGAGCAGCCGCGCCTCCTCCTCCGACTCGGCGCGCTCGTGGAGGTCGACGCAGCCGCCGACCCAGCCCGAGAACAGGCCGTCGGGATCCTCGATCGGGCGCCCGCGATCGAGCACCCAGCGCCAGGCGCCGTCGCCGCGCCGCAGCCGGTACTCGAGCTCGAACGGCTCGCGGGTGTCGCGCGCCCGCTCCCACGCGGCCCGCAGCGCGCCGCGATCGTCGGGGTGCATCAGCTCGAGCCAGCCGGCGCCGAGGTTGTCCTCCAGCCGGGTCTGGGTGAACTCCAGCCAGCCCTGCGAGACGAACGTGCAGGCGCCGCCGGCGTCGGCGACCCAGACCAGGACGGGAGCGACCTCGGCGAACTGGCGGAACAGCCGCTCGCCCTCGGGCGCCTCGGCGACGGCGGCGTCCGCGCCGTCCAGGGCACGGGTGATTCCCACGTAGCGCGCGGGCGCCCCGTCCCCGGGATCGGGCAGCACGTGCACGGAGGCCGCCAGCCAGTGGTCGGACCCGTCGGGCCAGCGGGCGCGGAAGCGCAGCTCGTGCGTGCCGCCGCGCTCGGCCGCGACGCCGGCCGCGCCGCGCACGAGCTCCCGGTCGGCCGGATGCACGAGTGCCAGGAAGGCGTCGATCCCCGGCGGCACCGCCCCCGGATCCAGCCCGAACTGCGGCCCCATGGCCGCCGACCAGCGGATCGCGTCCGTGGCGAGGTCCCATTCCCACGCCGCCATCCCGCCCTCCCGGAGGGCGAGGTCCAACGTGTCGCTGCCGATGCCGCCGTGGTGGCTGATGGGGTGAGGTCCTCCGGGGTGATGCCGCGCGACGCCCGCCCGGCTCCGCCGCGAGCGCCGCATCCCCACATCCTCGCTGATGGCGCCGCCGCCGCCAACCCCGCGTCGGGGCCCGGACGCGGCTCGGCTCAGTGGACGAGCCGGCCGTCCTCGTCGTAGCGCAGGCGCTCGACGACCGAGCCGTCGCGGCGCGTGATCACGTGCTCGGCGCCCTCCAGCTTGGCGGCCTGGCGGCCCATGCGCTCGGCGACGTCCTTGCGGTGCGCCCGGCTGAGGTAGCGGTTGCTGCCCTCGCGGCGGTTGCCCCAGCCGCCCTGCGGGTGCGGGACCGTCCAGATGCTGGCTCTCTCCGGCTCGCCCATGGTCCCGGAGGGTCTACCCGGCGACCGGGGGCGCAACCGGCGCACGCGGGTGCCCCGCCGACCCCGGCGGGGCGCGCGCTCAATCGTCGGCGACCGACGCGAGCGCCTGCTCGCGGGCGGGGACGATCGTGAAGATCTGGTCCAGCCCGGTGATCTCGAACGTCTTCGCCGTGCTCGGCTCGGTGTTGACGATCACGAGCCGCCCGTCGAGCGGCCGCAGCCGCTTGACGGCGCCGATCAGCACGCCCAGCGCGGTCGAGTCGAGGAACCGGGTCTCGGTCAGGTCGACGACCAGCCGGCGCGCCCCGGCGTCGATCGCCGCGGCGATCGCGCGCTTGAGCTCCGGCGCGGTGAAGATGTCCACCTCGCCGGCCACGCCGATGACGTGCGCGCCCGCGGCATCCTGGTCCTCGCTCAGGGAGAAGTCGAAGGTCATGTCCGGGGGGGAGTCTGGCATGCCATTGCGTCTCATGGAGCGACCGTGATTCGGCGCAGCCGAAGCACGCTCACGCCTGGGCCAGCTCGCCGGCGTCGGCGCCGCGGTGGAAGAAGTCCCAGGCCTCGACGAGATTGCCCGCCGGGTCCTCCCAGTACAGCGAACGGTCCCCGCCCTCGTGCTCCACGGGTCCGCGCACGGACGCGGCCCGGCCGCGCACGCGCCGGGCCAGCGCGTCCAGCGTCCCCGGGCTCACCGAGAAGGCGAAGTGCACGTGGCGGCCCCCGCGGTCCCCGAACTCCTTGGGGCCGGGGGACCACAGCCCGAGCCGTGCGCGGTCGCCGGCCCGCAGCCAGATCCGGTCGCCCTCGCGCGCCAGGACCTCGAGCCCGACGACGCCGGTGTAGAACGCCTCCAGGCCCGCCAGGTCGTCGGTCTGCAGCGTCAGCTCGGCGAAGCCGTCGACGGTCACGGCTCCAGCTCCGTGCCGAGCCGCACCACGAGGTACTCGTCGCCCCCGGCGCCCTGGCGCGCCTTCACGGTGTCGGCCAGGCGCTCGATGACCGAGCCGACCTCCGGCAGCGCGGCGCCCTCCAGCACGCGGGCCGCGCCCCCGGGGCGCATCGGCCCGACCCGGACCTCCAGGCGCCCGGGCGCGGACTGCACGCTGACCGGCAGACGGTCCTCCGCCGCGTACGCGGGCGCGCGGGCGGCCAGGGCGTCGGCGATGAGCACGGCGTCGTTGAGCCGGTCCACCGGGAGCTGCGCGCGCGCGGCGTGGATCCCGACCACCCGCGCGAGGACCGGGCCGACCAGCGGCCCGCTGGCGACCGTCACGCGGGTGCGGTCGACGCGCGAGGGCTCGCCGGCGGGGAGGGAAGCGGGCTGCTCCCCTCCCGGGATCACGCGAGCTCCTCGGGCGGCGCGAGCCGCAGCGAGCGCCCGGCGCGATGGGGGTCCTCGTAGGCGAAGGTCATCCGGACCTCGGTCCCCCCCTGCGGGCCGTTGGTGAGCTCGAGCGTCTCGGCCAGGCTCGCGATCAGCGGCAGCCCCACGCCGAGGCCGGGGGAGTCGGCGCGCGGGGCCATCCCGCGCCCCTGGTCGCGCACCGAGATCTCCAGGCATCCTGGGGCGGTGGAGACCTCGACGTCGAGCAGCCCCTCCTCGTCGCCCGGGTAGGCGTGCACCACGACGTTGGCGCAGGCCTCGCTGATCGCCAGGCGGACGTCGGCCAGGACCGCCGGGTCCACGCCGAGCGCGTCGCCCACGCCGCCCATCACGTGGCGCACGATCGCGACGTTCTCCGGCCGCGCCGGCAGAGAGATCTCGAGATCGGGCACGTCGCTCATCAGAACCGGCGGGTGTCGCGCGACACCAGGTGCTCCCGCCGGGCGACGAGTCGGAGGGCGGGGTCCGTGCAAACGCGGTCCTTGCCCCGGGCGGGGATCGCGCAAACGCCGCGGCGCGATCCGGCGCTCGCCGACCCTGACCGGCCTTGACCACCCCGCAGACGGCCGCGGCGGCCGCCGGAGCGTCTCTGCCCACCCTTGCCCGCCTTGCTCGCGCCGGCCGCGCCGCGAGGATGGCTCCAGCGGATCTCTTCCTCACCCCCCGCCGGAGGCAGACCACACGATGAGCACCGAAGCCGCCCGACCCCCCATGACGACGATCGCCGACGAGCTCACGCTGCTCGAGTGCTACCACCGCGACGGCAACCTCGAGGCCCGCCGCGAGCTCGTCGAGCGGATGATGCCGCTGGTCCGCCACATCGCCCGCCGCTACGCCAACCGCGGCGAGCCGCTCGACGACCTCGTGCAGGTCGGCGCGGTGGGCCTCATCAAGGCGGTCGACCGCTTCGACGTCGATCGCGGGGTCAAGCTCTCCACGTTCGCCGCCCCGAACATCGCCGGCGAGATCAAGCGCCACTTCCGCGACCGCGGCTGGTCGATCCGCGTGCCCCGCGACATCCAGGAGCTCAACGCGAAGCTCACCCAGGCCGTCGACCGCCTGACGGTCACGCTCGGCCGCTCCCCGAACATCGCCGAGCTCGCCGAGGCGACCAAGTCCACGGAGGAGGAGGTCCTGGACGCGATGCAGGGCGCCCAGAGCTACTCGACGGTCTCCTTCGAGGAGCCGATCGGCGAGAACCGCACCGCGCTCGAGCTGCTCGGGGAGGAGGACGAGGAGTACCTGACCGCCGAGCGCCGCGTCCTGCTCTCCGGCGGCATGCGCGCGCTGGCCGCCCGCGAGCAGACGATCATGCGCCTGCGCTTCTTCGAGGGCCTCACCCAGCGCGAGATCGCCGAGCGCGTCGGCATCTCCCAGATGCACGTCTCGCGGCTGATCCGCCGCTCGCTGGAGGACATGCGGGCGCGGATGGCCGACCCGGACGAGCAGCCCCGCCGGCGCCGCGCCCTGCGCGCCGCCTAGCGCGGCCCGGCCTTGCCGAGGCTGCGGCGCGCCGACCCGGGCGGCCCTGGCCTGACGCGCCGCCGTCGCGGGGGCGGCTTCGCGCTGCTCGACGCCGGCGGAGAGCCCGTGACCGACCCCGCGGCGCTCGAGCGCGTCAATGCCCTCGCGATCCCGCCCGCGTGGAAGGACGTCTGGATCTGCCAGGACCCGCTCGGGCACGTCCAGGCCGTCGGGACCGACGACGCCGGGCGGCGGCAGTACCTCTACCACCCGCAGTGGCACGCGCAGCGGGCCCGGCGCAAGTTCGCCGACATGGAGGCGTTCGCGGCCGCGCTGCCCGCGCTGCGCGAGCACGTCGAGCGCGACCTCGCGCGTGAGGGCCTGCCCGCCGAGCGCGTCCTGGCCTGCACCGTGCGCCTGCTCGACCGCGGCTTCTTCCGCATCGGGTGCGAGGACTACGCCGAGCGCAACGGCACCTACGGGCTGGCGACGATGCGCAAGGAGCATGTCGAGGTCGTCGCCAAGGGCGGGATCGTCTTCGACTTCCCGGCCAAGTCCGGGCTGCGGCGCGTCCAGCACGTCGTCGACGAGTCCTCCGCCGAGATCGTGCGCGCCCTCAAGCGCCGCCGCGGCGGCGGCCCCGAGCTGTTCGCCTGGCGCGAGGGCCCGCGCCGGCCGTGGCGCGACGTGCGGTCCGGCGACATCAACGCCTACCTCAAGCAGGCGACCGGCCTCGAGGTGTCGGCCAAGGACTTCCGGACGTGGAACGCGACGGTCCTGGCCGCGGTCGCGATCGCCGTCGCCGACCCGAAGGCGCAGACCACGGCGCGCCGCAAGGCGCCCTCGGTGACCGCCCGCCGGCGGGCGGTCACGCGGGCCGTCAAGGAGGTCGCGCGCTACCTGGGCAACACGCCCGCGGTCGCCCGCGGCTCCTACATCGACCCGCGCGTGTTCGACCGCTTCATGGCGGGCTCGACGATCGGGCCGGCGCTCGGGCCCGCGCTGCGTGAGGCCGATCCCGGGGAGCCGGCCACGCAGGGCCCGATCGAGGCGGCGGTGCTCGAGCTGCTGGGTTCGGGCAGCGTCGCCGCGGGGTAGCCCACCGTCATGGGAGACCCGCCCGTCGCACCGCACGACGACCAGCCCGACGACGACGATCTCGGGACGACCGAGGGCGTCGGCGACGGCTACCCCGAGGAGGCCCAGCGCGAGGCCGTCCCCGAGGGCTCGGACCCCGACCACCGCTTCAAGCAGGAGGGCACGGACCGCGAGGAGGGGTAGACGGACCGCGAGGAGGGCTGGATAGGGTCGGCCGATGAAGATCCGCGCCGCCGTCCTGGAGGAGTTCGCGAAGCCGCTCGTCGTCCAGGAGGTCGACCTCGAGGGCCCGCGCGCCGGCGAGGTGCTCGTCCGCCTCGAGGCCTGCGGCGTCTGCCACACCGACCTCTACACCGCCTCCGGCGTCGACCCGTCCGGCTACGCGCCGGCGGTCCTCGGTCACGAGGGCGCCGGCGTGGTCGAGGCGATCGGGGGCGACGTCACGTCGCTGGCGGTGGGCGACCACGTCGTCACGCTGTTCTCGCCGCAGTGCGGGGAGTGCGTGCACTGCGTGTCGGACCGGACGAACCTGTGCCTGGCGATCCGCGAGCAGCAGAACCTCGGCCACCTGCCCGACGGCACGACCCGCCTGTCGCGCGGCGGCGAGCCGATCCGCCACTTCATGGGCACGAGCACGTTCGCCGAGGCGACGGTCATGCCGGAGATCGCGCTGGCCAAGATCGACCCGGCGGCCCCGCTGGACCGGGCGTGCCTGTTCGCCTGCGGCCTGAGCACCGGCCTCGGCGCGGCGATGCAGACCGCGCAGGTGCAGGCGGGCAGCACGTGCGTCGTCTTCGGCGCCGGGATGGTCGGCCTGGGCGCCGTCGCCGGCTGCCGGCTGCAGGGCGCCGAGCGCATCGTCTGCGTCGACCTGTCGGCGCAGCGGCTGGAGCTCGCGCGCGGGCAGGGCGCCACCGACGTGATGACCGGCGGGCCGGACGCCGTCGCGGAGATCCTGGAGCTGACCGGCGGGTTCGGCGCCGACTACACCTTCGAGGCGACCGGGAACGTGCGGGTGATGCGCCAGGCCGTCGAGGCGGCGCGGATGGGCTGGGGGCTGTGCACGGTCGCGGGCGTCGCCGGCCGGGGGGAGACGCTCGACGTCGTCCCGCGGCTGCTGATCACCGGCCGCCGGATCGCGGGCTCGTCGTTCGGCGGGCTGAAGGGCCGCGACCAGGTCCCGCAGCTCGTCGACCGCTACCTCGCCGGCGAGATCGACGTCGACGCGTTCCTCTCGCACCGCATCACGCTCGACGAGGTCAACCGCGGCTTCGAGCTGATGGAGGCCCAGGACGGCATCCGCAGCGTGATCACCTTCGCCTAGCAGGCGGCGCGACCGCCCGCCGCCGTCAGCCGCGGCGCAGCGTCGCCAGCCAGACCCACCAGACCATCACGGCCTGCAGCGGCAGCCGCGCCCACAGCGCCCATGGCGGGATCCGGCCGAAGCGCTGCGCGTGCAGCGCCATCTCGACGTTCGCGGGGAAGACGCCGAGCAGCGTGGCGATCAGCGCCCAGCCGCCGGCGCGGCGCGTGGCCGGGTGCAGCGTCGCGGCGGCGCTGACGATCTCCGCCACGCCCGAGGCGTAGACCAGCTCGCGGTGGGCGGGCAGCCGCCGCGGCATGATCTGCTCGTAGGCGCGGGGCATCACGAAGTGGTTGACGCCCGCGGCGATCATCACCGGGCCGGAGAACAGGCGGGCGAGGCGGCGCATGGCGCGGCATGCTCGCAGACGCCGGGCGCGGCGGGTGCGGGCGCGCCTAGGGCCAGCCCGGCTCCATCTCGTACTGCTCGTCGCCCAGGCTCAGGACGACCGGGTCGTCGCCGCGCGCGCTCACCGACAGCGGCGTCTCCGGGTCGGTCGTCTCGAAGGTGACCAGCGCGACGTTCTCGCCGCCGAGGATCGCGGCCAGCGACTTCACGGCGAGCGCGTAGTGCTCCAGGCCGCCCAGCGGCGACGCGATCTCCCCGGCCTCGGCGTCGACCTCGAAGCGCGGGAGCTGCTGCACGTGGGGGACCGCGGGCGCCACGGCGTCCAGCTCGATCGCGTGGGGGAGGTGCACCGCGTGGTCGGCCCAGCGGACCTCGACCGGCAGCAGCCGCCCGCAGTCGATGACCACGGGCCCGTCGCTGCCCGGCTGCTCGACCAGGGCCACGGCGCGCAGCGCGCCGGCGCGGTGCAGGAAGTCGCGCAGCAGCACGACGAGGGCGTCGAGCGCGCCGACGGACGCGACGACGTCGATGGGGCCCTCCGGCTGCTCGTCGCCGCCGGCGCCCGGGACGTCGTCCACCGGCCTCATGGGCCTGGGCACGCCGCTGCGGTCACGCGCGATCCGGGCATGTCCGGACGCTAGCAATGCCCCGGCGGTCGCCTCGGCCGGGCGGGCGGATCCAGCCTCAGCCCGGGCGGGCGCGTTCCAGCCAGCCGGCCATCGTGCGCGACCAGACCGCGTCGATGTCGCGCAGCGCGGCCATCGCGACCTCGGCGTCGTAGTCCACCCGGCGCAGCTCGAGCTCGCCGCCGGGGGCGATCAGCGCGTAGGCGGCGCGCCGGTCGCCGTCGAGCGGCAGGCCCACGCTGCCCGGGTTGGCCACCTCGACGCCCGCGATCTCGCGCCGGAACTGCAGGTGGGTGTGCCCGACGACCACGCGCGGCGCGGTCGTCCCCAGCAGCAGCGCCGCCTCGCCGTCGCGCGGCTCGGCCTCGAAACCGGCCATGTCGGACTCCGGGGACGCGTGGCAGAACAGCACGCCGTCGCCGGCGGCGGTGGGCGGCAGCGCGCCCAGCGCCGCGATCCGCGCGGCCGGCAGCACGGCGCGCTGGTGCGCCAGCGCGCCGGTGAGGACGGGGTTTGCGGGCATGTCGCTGCGGTCGGTGGCCAGCCAGCGCTCGTGGTTGCCGCGGATCCAGCGGGCGTCCGGCAGCGCGTCCAGCCGCGCGAGGACCTCCAGCGGCCAGGCTCCCAGCGCGCAGTAGTCCCCGCCGAGCAGGAAGGCGTCGGCGCCCGCCGCCGCGGCGTCCGCGAGGACCGCGTCGAGCGCCGGCAGGTTGCCGTGGACGTCGTAGACGACGGCGAGCATGCTGTAGGGATACCGGACGTGGAGCTCGCCGGCCCGACCCTCACGCTGCGCCCGCTGGAGCCCGGCGACGTCCCGGCGCTCATGGCGCTGGGCTCCGACCCCGAGGTGACCCGCTGGTTCTCGTGGGGCCCGTACGCCACCGTGGAGCAGCCGCGCGCCTACGTGACCGAGCAGCTCGCCCGGCGCGCGCGGGGCGAGCAGCTCGACCTGCTGATGCTCCACGCCCGCGACGGCGCCATCGGGGTCACCGGCCTGTCGGACTGGGCGGCGCGCGACCGGCGCGCGGTCGTCGGCACGTGGTTCGGGCGCCGCTGGTGGGGCACGGGCCTGAACCTCGAGGCCAAGGCGCTCGTCGCGCACCTGGCCTTCGCGGGCTGCGGGTTGGAGCGCCTCGGGGCCTACGCCGACGTGCGCCACGCCCGCTCGCAGCGGGCGCTCGAGAAGGTGGGCTTCCGGCGCGAGGGCGTCCTGCGCGGCTTCCACCGCCACGGCGACGAGCAGAAGGACGTCGCGCTGTTCTCGCTGCTGCGTGGCGACTGGCCCAGCTCGCCGCTGGCCGCCGTGCCGGTGACGCTGCGCGGCGAGGTGCCGCAGGCGTTCAGGTTCGGAGGTTGATCGTCAACTGCGCTTCTGCTCCCAACTGAACCCGCGCACCGCGAGGATCGCCCCGAAGACCAGCCACAGCACGATCACCGCCAGGCCGCCGGCGTTGTCCGCCAGGCTCGAGCCGGTGACCATCGCGCCGTGCAGCCCGTCGGCCAGGTGCACGAGCGGCAGCGCGCGCGCCAGGTCGCTCAGCACGCCGTTGGAGCCGGCGTCCCCGCCGTAGACGATGCCGCTGATCGCGACGACGGGCAGGAAGACCGCGTTGGAGAACGCCGGCGCGGCGTCGACGTTGGGGATGGCGTGCGCCATGGCGACGCCGAGGCTCGCCAGGCACGCCACGCCCGCGGCCGTGAAGACGACGAGCTCGAGCCAGTCCACCGGCCAGCCGACGCCGAACACGAGCTTGCCGGCGACGACCACGACCGCGACCTGCAGCACCGCGTTGGTCACCGCGCTGGCCCCGAGCGCGACCAGGTAGCCGCCGGACGGCAGCGGCGTGCCGCGCATCCGCTTGAGCACGCCCTGCTCGCGCAGCACCGTCATGCTCATCGCCAGCGCGCTGAACGTCGTGGCCATGATGCTCGTCGCGGCCACGTAGGGCACGACGCGGTCGAGGTCGGACTGGCTGGAGGCGAAGATCGCCCCGAGCAGGCCGAGCAGGAGCAGCGGGAAGACGAAGCCGAAGAACGCCGCCGACGGGTTGCGCCAGAACAGCCGGCGCTCCAGGCGGTACTGGCGCCAGGCCAGGGCGACGTCAGACACGGGCCACCGCCTGCTCGTCGCGCTCCGCGGGCGCCTCGGCGGTGAGCTGGAGGTAGACGTCCTCCAGCGACGGGCGCGTGACGGTCAGCTCGGCCACGGTCCCGCCGCGCGCCAGCGCCGCGGCGGTCAGCTCGTGCACCAGCGCGGTGGGGTCCTCGACCTCGCGCTCCTGGGGGCGGCCGTCGGCGTCGCGCCAGCGGACCTGCGCCCGCGTCGCCGCGCCCACCCCGAGCTCGGCCGGCGGCCCGGTGGCCAGGATGCGCCCGTCCTTGACGATCGCGACCCGGTCGCAGAGCTGCTGGGCCTCGTCGAGGTAGTGGGTGGTCAGCAGCACGGTCTTGCCGAGGCCGCGCAGCTCGCGGACGGCCTCCCAGGCCAGGCGCCGGGCCGCGGGGTCGAAGCCGGTGGTCGGCTCGTCGAGGAAGATCAGCTCGGGGTCGCCGACCAGCGCGAGCGCGAGGTCCAGCCGGCGCGCCTGCCCGCCGCTCAGCGTGCGGATCCGCGCGTCGGCCTTGTCCTGCAGCCCGCAGAGCGCGACGACCTCGTCGACGCCGCGCGGATGGGGGTACAGCGAGGCCCAGTGGGCCAGCGCCTCGCGGACGCTGAGGAAGCGGTACATCCCGCTGGACTGCAGGACGATGCCGACCCGCTCGCGCAGCGCGCGCGGCCGCGACGCCGGGTCGTGGCCGAGCACGGCCACGTCGCCGCCGTCGCGCTCGCGATAGCCCTCGAGCACCTCGACCGTGGTCGTCTTGCCCGCGCCGTTGGGCCCCAGCAGGCCGAAGACCTCGCCGCGCGCGACCGCGAAGTCGATCCCGCGCACGGCCTCGTGGTCCCCGTAGGACTTGCGCAGGTCGCGCACCACGATGGCGTCGGGCGGCGTGCTCACAGGCGCCCATGGTATGGCCCGGCCGCGCCCGGCCGCGCCCGGCCGCGTCGGGGCGCGAGGCCTTCTCACCGCGCGCCGCCGCAACTGCCAAGCTCCCGCCCGTGCGGTGCGCGTGCATCGACATCGGCTCGAACACGACGCGCCTGCTCGTCGCCGAGCCCGATCCCGGCCGGCCCGGCGCGCTGCGCGAGGTCGCGGCGCTGCGCGCGTTCACGAAGCTCGGCGCCGGCCGCGGCCCCGACGGCGCGATCGACCCGCGCAAGCTGGCCCGCACGGCGGCCACGGTGGCCGAGCAGGCCGCCGCCGCCCGCGCCGCGGGCGCCCGGCACGTGACCTGCGTGGCCACCGCGGCGATCCGCGGGGCGCCCAACGGACCGGAGCTCTGCCGGGCCGTGGCCGCGGCCTCGGGCCTCGAGGTCCGGGTCCTGACCGGGGCCCAGGAGGCGGAGCACGCCTTCCGCGGCGCCACCGCCTGCGCCCCGCGGCCCGCGCCCGCCGGCCTGGTCGGCGTCGCCGACGTCGGCGGCGGGTCGAC
>JAICJK010000553.1 GCA_025928415.1 Solirubrobacteraceae bacterium
GACGGCGCGGCGGCCGCCGGCCTGGCGCTCGGCGCCGCCGCCGGCCGCGCCCTGGGGCTCGAGGCGATCTCGGACGTCGCGGGCCCCGACGCGGGCGCCGCCGCCGGCCGGGCGGCCTGAGGCGATGCCGCTCTCCGTGCAGCTCGGGCTGCTGCTCGCGCTGGCCACCGCGTTCGTCTCGATCCTCGGCTTCCTGTTCAAGCACCGCGGCGCCGTCGGCGCGCCGCCGGTGCAGTGGCGCCACCCCGTCCGCAGCACCGTCGCGCTGTTCGCCAACCGCTGGTGGACGCTGGGCATCCTGGTCGCGATCGGCTCGTGGTTCCTGCACGTCGGGGCGCTGGCGCTGGCGCCGATCTCGCTCGTGCAGTCGGTCATCGCCGGCGGCCTGGTCCTGCTCACGGTCGTCGCCGAGCGCCTCTTCGGCCTCGACGTCACGCGCCGGGAGTGGATCGGGGTCGCCCTCACCGCGGCGGGCCTGACCGTCCTGGCCGCCACGCTGGGCAGCACCGGCGACGAGGCCCACAGCGACTACGCCACGAGCACGCTCGCGGCGTGGGTGGGCGGCCTGGCCCTGGCCTCCGTGCCGCTGATGTGGGCCGCCGCGCGCCGGCCCTCCTACGGCGGCGCGCTGCTCGCCGCCGCCGCCGGGCTGCAGTGGGGGGCCAGCGACGTGACGATCAAGGCGGGCACCGGCCACCTCGGGCTCGGCGGGCTGCCCCTGCCCGTGCTGCCGCTGGCGCTGGTGGTGCTCGTGCTCTCGCTCATCGGCCTCGTCGTGAGCGCGCGCTCGCTGCAGATCGGCGACGCCGTGCCGGTGATCGCCGTGACCTCGGCAGCGGCCAACCTGTGCACGATCGCGTCGGGCCTCGTGGTCTTCGGCGAGCCGCTGCCCAGCGGCTCGTCCGGCGTGGCGCTGCGGCTGCTGGCCTTCGCGCTGGTGATCGGCGCGGCCGCCCTGACGCCGGGCCCCGTCCGCGCCGCCCAGGCCTGACCTACTCGGCCGAGACCTTCAGGCGCTCCTGGTTGCGCGCGACCGAGGTCTGGGCGCCGGGCAGCGCGCGGTGGATCGCCCGCAGCTCCTTGGCGACCTTGTCGAGCTGGTCCTCGATCGCGGTCAGGCGCTGCTCGACGGCGGTGGACCCGGACAGCGCGGCCAGGCGCTCGTCGAGGCGGTCGACGCCGTCCTCGATGCCCTCCATGCGCTGCGAGACCGAGCGCACGCGCCGCGTGAGCCGCTCGATGTCGGCGGCCGACGGGATGTTCAGGGCGCCGAAGGCGACCTCCTGGGCCTGCGCGGCGCGCTCGCGCGCCTCGAAGGCCCGCGAGATCGCGCTGTTGACCAGCGGGTTCTCGAGGAGGTCCTGGGCGATCTTGCCGAGCGCATCCTCGCCCCCCTTGGCCAGGCGGTCGCGGAGGCTCTCGGGATCGTTCGCGCTCATGGGCTGCAGGCTAGCGCAGGGCCTGCGCGGGCCGGCACGGCCCTGGGCCCCGCGAACGATGTGCCTCAGCCTCAAGTAGAGGGTGAGATACCCTCATCGGGCGGGGGATCGCGCAACTTCGCCTGCAGCCGGAACGTCCCTGCGTGCGGCGCTCGCCGGTTGCCGATTGCATTCGCGTTAACCGGGAAGTAGCGTCAGCCACCGTCCGGGCCCCGCTGGTAGGGTCGCGGCGGGCTCCGGCGGGGCGTTCCCCACTTGGCAGGGCGCCGGGGTCGAGGAGAGGTCGTTCTGCACCGCATGACCAAGCGCAAGCTGCTCACTGGGTTGGCCTCGGCCGGCATCTTCTCGGCCGGGTTCGGCACCGCCGTCCTGCCCGCCTCCGCGCAGCTGCGCGCCCTCACCGTCACCCTGCTCGGCGGCACGACGACCCAGGTGACCGCCGACGTGCCGCCCGGCACGCCGCTGGACCAGATCACGATCCCCGGGATCACCCAGAAGATCATCGGGATCTCCTACGCCGGCCCCGCCACGACGGCCACCACGACCACGCCGGGCACGGTGCCGCCCACGACGGGCACCACCGCCGCGCCCGCGCCTGCGCCCGCCCAGCCCCCGGCGCCCGCGCCCGGCCCCGCCGCTCAGGCCGTGCCGCCGCCCCCC
>JAICJK010000268.1 GCA_025928415.1 Solirubrobacteraceae bacterium
CCGGCGGGGGCGCCCGGGGCCTTGGGCGCCGTCGTCGCATCGGGCCGCACGACCTTGGCGCCGATCGTCGTGAACGTCGCCCAGGTGTCGAACAGCCCGAAGCGCTTGCGCAGGGCGGGGCCGGTGACGGCGGTGCGCCCGCGCGAGCCGACGACCACGGCGCGCACGACCCGCGGCGAGACCCCGCGGCGGGTCACGT
Organism: Solirubrobacteraceae bacterium; assembly: GCA_025928415.1. Taxonomy (GTDB): domain Bacteria; phylum Actinomycetota; class Thermoleophilia; order Solirubrobacterales; family Solirubrobacteraceae; genus Paraconexibacter. The sequence continues at coordinate 200 of JAICJK010000268.1, forward strand.
CGATCGCGCGGAAGGAGCCCTTGACCAGGCCCTTGAGCTTCCGGTCGGCCTGGCGGCGGCTGAAGCGCAGCGGGCCCCAGCGGTGCTTGGGCGACGCGCTGTCGTACGGGTCGTCGACGCTCTTGAGCCACGGCTCGGGCCGGGACCCGAGGAACGAGTTCTCCACGTTCTCGGTCTGTCCCCCCGAGGTCGAGAAGAAGTAGGTCGCGACCGGATGCCCGCCGTAGGTGACGACCTCGCCGCGCGTGGCGGCGACGGCCGCGTCGGTGGCCGCGGTCTCGCCCGCCACGCCCTCGTAGACCTGCGAGCGCGTGTCGGCGTACTGCGTGAAGCCGTCGGCGCCGGTGCCCGCGTCGGTGGTGATCGCGTAGGTCCGCGCCGCGACGGCCTGGGCCTGCAGCGCGGCGGCCGGCCACGAGGACGGGCTCTCGCCGGCCACGACGCCGCGCACGTAGTCCTCGAGGGCGACGGCGTTGATCACGTCCACGCCGCGCACGGTTGAGGCGCTGATGTCCAGCGCGCCGCGGTAGGCGCCGTTGCGGACCCCGGCACCCGAGGTGCCCTTGAGAATCACCGGCCCGCCCGCGCCCGTGATCCGCAGCGCGCCCGGCGCCCGGCCGAGCGCCCGCCCCGAGGGGCTGCGCAACACGGTGCCGTCCAGGCCGTTGGAGGTGACCGAGTAGGTCTTGGCCGGGTCGAGCCGTCGGCCGCCGGCGCTGGTGGCCTGCGTGAACGAGGCGCGGGCGCGGCCCGCGGCGAGCAGCACGCGGACGGGCTGCGCGCCGCCGGCGTCCCCGATCGCCGTGCCCGTGTAGTAGTGGGCCAGGATCGCCTTGTGGTCCCAGCCGTGCATCGCGTAGCCGTAGGCGCCCCACTGGCTCATGCCGACGCCGTGGCCGAAGCCGCGGCCGCGGATGATCAGCGTGCCCTTCGAGGCGGCGGCACCGGCCTCGGCGACGGGCACCAGGGCCGCGAGCACGCAGAAGGCGGGGATGAGACGGCGGCGGCTCACGTGGGGTCGAACGCGACGAGGGCGGACGAGTTGCGGTTGATAGCGTCGGGCCCGGATGCCCACGCCGTCGGGACAACACTAGGCCAGCATGGCCGCCCGCCGCGCCAGCGACGTGTTCGTGCAGTGCCTGGAGGCGGAGGGCGCCAGGTACGTGTTCGGCATCCCGGGCGAGGAGACGCTCGACCTCAACGAGTCGCTGGACCGCTCGTCCGTCGAGTTCGTGCCCGTGCGCCACGAGCAGGGCGGCGCCTACATGGCCGACATGTACGGGCGCCTGACCGGGCGCGCCGGCGTGTGCCTCGGGACGCTCGGGCCGGGCGCGATGAACCTGGTGACCGCCGTCGGCGACGCCTACCTCGACCGCGCGCCGCTCGTCGCCCTGACCGGGCAGGCCGACGTGGAGCGGATGCACAAGGAGAGCCACCAGTACATCGACCTCGTCGAGCTGTTCCGCCCGATCACCAAGTGGAACGCGCGCGTCTCGAGCGCGGAGATCGTCCCGGAGGTCGTCCGCAAGGCGTTCAAGGTCGCGGAGTCCGAGAAGCCGGGCGCGACGCACCTCGAGCTGCCGGAGGACGTCATGGCCGACGAGCTCGACGCCGCCCCGCTGGCCCGCCGTCGCCCGGTGAGCCCGGAGCCCGGGGCGCGCGAGCTGTTCAGGGCCGCCGAGCTGATCCGCGACGCGCAGAACCCGGTCGTCCTGGCCGGCAACGGCGTGGTCCGCGCGCGCGCCGCGCCCGCCCTGCGCGAGTTCGCCCGCGCGACCGGCATCGCCGTCGCCGAGACGTTCATGGGCAAGGGCGTGCTCGACTACCAGGACGCGCGTGCGCTCGGCACGGTCGGGCTGCAGTCGCGCGACTACGCGATGGCGGGCTTCGAGGACGCCGACGTCGTGATCGCCGTGGGCTACGACCTCGTCGAGCACGCGCCCAAGCACTGGAACCCGGACCGCGACAAGACGATCGTGTGCATCGACTCGGAGCCCGCGGAGATCGACGCCTACTTCGAGCCCGCCGTCGAGCTCGTCGGCGACGTCTACCACGTGCTCAGCCGGCTGGCCGAGGAGTGCCGCGACGTGCGGATCCGCCCGACGCGCCCGGAGTCGCGCCACCTGCGCGACGTCGTGCTCGGGCGCCTGGAGGCCGCCCGCGACGACGAGCACTTCCCGATGCAGCCGCCGCGCGCCCTCTGGGAGCTGCGCACGGCGATGCGCCGCGAGGACATCCTCATCTCCGACGTCGGGCTCCACAAGCTGTGGATCGGGCGCATGTTCCCCGCCCACGAGCCCAACACGGTGATGATCGCCAACGGCCTGGCGGGGATGGGCTTCGCGCTGCCCTCGGCCATCGCGGCCAAGCTCGTGCACCCGGGCTCGCGGGTCATCACGGTCAACGGCGACGGCGGCTTCCTCATGAACTGCCAGGAGCTCGAGACCGCGACGCGCCTGCGCACCCCGATCGTCAACGTGATCTGGGAGAACCGCCAGTACGGCTCCATCGTGTGGAAGCAGGACAAGCGCTTCGGCCGCCACTTCGGGACCGACTTCACCAACCCGGACTTCGTCAAGCTGGCCGAGGCGTTCGGCCTGCCGGCGTGGCGCTGCGAGGCGGTCGGCGACTTCGGCCGGCATCTCGACCACGCGCTCGGGCTCGACGTCCCGTCGGTGATCGTGCTGCCGATCGACTACTCGATCGACGTCGCGATCTCGGAGGAGCTGGGGACCGAGACGGTCTGGGCGTAGCCGGCGCCGGCCGGTGGGTATCGTCGCTGGCATGTCCACGACCCTCGCCGCCGCCGAAGCCTCCGTCATCGCGTCCGTCCCGCACGAGCTGTTCATCGGCGGGCGGTGGCGCGCGGCGAGCGGCGGCGGGACGCTGCCCGTCGAGGACCCGTCGACGGGCGAGACGCTGTGCGAGGTCGCCGACGCGACGGGCGAGGACGCGGACGCCGCGCTGGCCGCGGCGCACGAGACGTTCAAGACCTGGCGCAACCATCCGCCGCGCGAGCGCGGCGACATCCTGCGCCGCGCCTACGACGCGATCGTCGGGCGCACGGACGAGCTCGCGCTGCTGATGACGCTCGAGATGGGCAAGCCGCTGGCGGAGTCCAGGGCGGAGATCACCTACGCCGCCAACTTCTTCCGCTGGTACGCCGAGGAGGCGGTGCGCATCAACGGCCGCTTCACCGTCAACGAGGCGGGCTCCGGGCGGGTGCTGACGATGAAGCAGCCGATCGGGCCCTGCGTGTTCATCACGCCGTGGAACTTCCCGCTGGCGATGGGGACCCGCAAGGTCGGCCCGGCGATCGCGGCCGGCTGCACGATGGTCGTCAAGCCCGCCAAGCAGACGCCGCTGTCCATGCTGGCGATGGCGAAGATCCTCGAGGAGGCGGGCCTCCCGGGCGGCGTCCTGAACGTCATCACCGCGAAGTCGTCGGGCGCGACGATGGCGCCGCTGATCGCCGACCCGCGCACCCGCAAGCTGTCGTTCACCGGGTCCACGGAGGTCGGGCGCAAGCTCATCGCGCAGTCCGCCGAGCAGGTCCTGAAGGTCTCGATGGAGCTCGGCGGCAACGCCCCGTTCCTCGTCTTCGAGGACGCCGACCTCGACGCGGCCGTGGACGGCGCGATGGTCGCCAAGATGCGCAACGGCGGCGAGGCGTGCACGAGCGCCAACCGCTTCCACGTGCACGCCTCGGTCGCCGAGGCGTTCGCCGCCAAGCTCGCCGAGCGCATGGGCGCGATGCGGATCGGCCGCGGCAGCGAGGACGGCGTCGAGGTCGGCCCGCTGATCGACGACGACCAGCGCGACAAGGTCGCCGAGCTCGTGACCGACGCCGTCGGCCGCGGCGCCGAGGTGCTCACGGGCGGCGAGGCCGTCGACGGCGCCGGGCACTTCTACCGCCCGACGGTCCTGGGGAGCGTGCCGCGCGACGCGCGCCTCCTGTCGGAGGAGATCTTCGGGCCCGTCGCCCCGGTGTCGACGTTCACCGAGACCGACGAGGCCATCGCGCAGGCCAACGACACCGAGTACGGCCTGGTCGCCTACGTCTACACCCGCGACGTCAACCGCGCCTTCCACGTCATGGAGAACCTCGAGACCGGGATGATCGGCCTCAACCAGGGCATGGTCTCCAACGCCGGCGCGCCGTTCGGCGGCATCAAGCAGTCCGGGTTCGGCCGCGAGGGCGGCCCCGAGGGCCTCGAGGAGTACCTCGAGACGAAGTACGTGGCGATGAACCTGCCGTAAGAGGCTGTCTCAGGGCGGCGCGGCCCGCCC
>JAICJK010000623.1 GCA_025928415.1 Solirubrobacteraceae bacterium
ACCGCCGCCTAGCGTGCCGGCGCATGCCGATCGACCGCGCCGCCGCCGAGACCTTCGTCTGGTCCGCCGCCCGCCTGCTGGACCGTCATCGCTACAGCCTGCGCTGTGCCGGTGGGCCCGCGCAGCCCGTGATCGACGCGCTGCGCGGCTACCGCAACCCGGACGGCGGCTTCGGCCACGCGCTCGAGCCGGACCTGCGCTGCCCCGGCAGCCAGCCGGCGCCGACGCTCTACGCACTGGAGATCCTCAACGAGGCCGGCGCGGCGGACAGCGACATGGCCCGCGACGCGCGTGCGTTCGTCGCGTCGATCGCCGCGCCGGACGGCGGCATCCCGTCCGCGCTGCCCGGCTTCGAGAGCTATCCGCACGCGCCGTGGTGGACCGGCTTGGATGCCGAGCCGGGGTCGTTCCTGACGCTCGGGCTGGCCGCGGCAGTGCACGCCGGCGGCGCGGACGGGGACGACTGGCTGGACCGCGCCACCCGCTGGTCGTGGCGCGCGATCGAGACGACCGAGCGGCCTGGCGGGTACTGGCTGAAGTACGCCTGCGCGTTCCTCGACGCCGTCCCGGACGCCGAGCGGGCCCGGGCGGCGATCGCGTCGCTCGCGGCCCGCGCCGGTCCGTCGGCGGTCGCGCCCGTCGGCGGGGTCGAGGGCGAGGCGCTGCGCCCGCTGGACTTCTCGCCGCTCTCGGGCAGCCGCTCGCGCGGCCTCGTCGGCGAGAGCCAGGTCGCGGCTCACCTCGACGCCGTCGAGTCCGGCCAGCAGGAGGACGGCGGCTGGATGTTCGACTGGCTGGCGTGGTCGCCGGCGCAGACGGCCGACTGGCGCGGCAACGTCACGATCCGGGCGCTGACCTGGCTGCGAGACAACGGGCGGCTGTGACGATCGCGCCGCCGTCAGGGCACCCAGCGGTCCAGCGCGGGCGTGACCTGCAGCTCGTGCGTCATCGCCCGGGGGCTCTGCGCCGCCAGGTAGGCGACCGCGGCGGCCAGGCTCGCCGGGTCCGCGGTGGCGTCGTCGTCGCCGCCCGACCGGTCGATCGTGGCGTCGACGACCAGCAGCGCGACGTGGATGCGGTGCTCGCGCAGCTCGAGGGCGGCGGCCTGCGTGAGCGCGCGGACGCCGAACGCGCCGGCCGCCCACAGGCCGCGGCCGGGCATGGCGCGCCGGGCCGAGCCGCCGGTGACCTGCACGACCGTCGCCTCGCCGCCCTGGCCGAGGAGGAAGCGCGCCGACGCGCTGAGGAACGCGAACGCGCCGCGGACGGGCATGGCCGACCAGTCCTCGAAGCCGGAGGCCTGGGCCTCGGCGAGCGATCCGCCGCCGAACGGCCCCGACCGCCCGCCGCCGTACGGCGACGCGGCGTTGACCGCCAGGTCGACGCGGCCGTGGCGATCGGCCACCTCGCCGAGCGCGGCCAGGACCGAGGCCTGGTCGGTGACGTCGGCCTCCAGGGCGTCCGCGCCGGCCGCGCGGACCTTCGCGAGCGTCTCCGGCGAGCGGGCGGCGCCGGTCACCGCCCAGCCGTCGGCCAGCAGGCGCTCGACGACGGCATAGCCGAGGTTCCGGGCTCCGATGACCAGGGCGGCGGGCATGGGTTGCTCCTATGTCAAGGCGAGCGCCGGGGCTGGCGCGTTGCCGCTGGTGGTGGTCATGGTGTTGAAGATGGTTCTGACGAGGTGGCGCTTGAGGCAGCGGATGGCCTCGCGCTTGGTCTTTCCCTCGCTGACGC
>JAICJK010000354.1 GCA_025928415.1 Solirubrobacteraceae bacterium
GCCGGCGGCCTCGACGCGATCCTCTCCGTGGGGCAGATGCCGCCCGGGGTGCCGGTCGCCGCGGTCGGGCTCGACAACCCGCGCAACGCCGCCCACCTCGCGGTCCGCATCCTCGGTGCGTGAGGTGGCCCAGCCGGTCGCCGAGCGCCTCGATCTCACGCGGCGGCGGACGCTGGGGGACATCGTCACCGACGCGGTCGCGCTGTTCGGCGCGCACTCCGGGGTCTTCTTCACCGCCACGCTGCTGGTCGTCGCCCCGGTCACCGTGCTCGTCGACGGCGTGTGGGGGCGGATGCTCGCCGACGGGGTCGACGCGCAGGGGCCGGCCGCGGCGACGCTCGTCTCGACGCTGCTGACGACGCTGCTGATCCCGCCGCTGGTGACCGCCGTGCACGCCGGCGCGGTCGTGGGGCTCGGGCAGGGCCAGGCGCCGACGCTCGGCGGCGTGCTGCGCACCGCGCTCGCGCTCTACGCGCCGCTGCTCGCGGTCCTGCTGCTGTTCGCGCTCGCGGTGCTCTGCGGCCTCGTGCTGCTGGTGATCCCCGGCATCTGGCTGAGCACCCGGTGGTACTTCGGGCCGCAGGTCGTGGTCGTCGAGGGCCTGCGCGGGCGGGCGGCGCTGCGCCGCAGCGGCGACCTGGTCGCCGGGCGCTGGTGGCGCGTGTTCGGGACGCTGCTGGTCCTCGGGCTGCTGACCGCCCTGGCGGCCGGCATCGTGACCGCCGCGGTCGGCGCGGCCGGCAACGCGCTGGTCTACGTCGTGGTGCTGGCCCTGATGCAGAGCGTCGCGCTGTCGATCGCCGCGCTCGGCGCCACGCTGCTGTTCTTCGACCTGCGCGAGCACCCGGCGTGATCGGGCGCTACACCCGCCCTGAGCTCGGCGCGCTGTGGACCGACGAGGCCAAGCTCGAGGCCTGGCGGCGGGTGGAGGTCGCCGCCTGCGAGGAGATGGACGGCCCCGCGCCGGAGGAGCTCGAGGCGATCCGCCGGGCCACGTTCACCGTCCAGGCCGTCCAGGAGCGCGAGGCGGTCACCGATCACGACGTCGCGGCGTTCGTCGACGTCCTGAGCGCGAGCGCCGGGCCCGCAGGGCGCTGGATCCACTTCGGGCTGACCTCCTCCGACGTGCTGGACACGGCGCTGGCGCTGCAGCTCGAGCAGGCCGGCGCGACCATCGTCCCGCAGGCCCGCGAGCTCGCGCGCGCGCTCGCGGAGCAGGCGCGCGCGCACGTGGGGACCGTCTGCGTCGGGCGCACGCACGGCGTCCACGCCGAGCCGACGACGTTCGGGGTCAAGCTCGCCGGCTTCGCGACGGAGGCCGCGCGCAACGCCGGACGGCTGGAGCGCGCCTTCGCGCAGGCGGCGGTCGGCGCGCTGTCGGGCGCGGTCGGGACCTATGCGGCCACGTCGCCGGACTTCGAGGCCCGCGTCCTGGCGCGGCTCGGCCTGGCGGCGGAGACGGTCTCCACGCAGGTCGTCCCGCGCGATCGCCATGCCGAGCTGCTGCAGGCGATCGCGCTCGCCGGCGCGGGGCTCGAGCGCCTGGCCACGGAGGTCCGCCACCTGCAGCGCACGGAGGTGCGCGAGGTCGAGGAGCCGTTCCGCAGCGGGCAGCAGAAGGGCTCCAGCGCGATGCCGCACAAGCGCAACCCGATCAACACCGAGCGGGTGACGGGCCTGGCGCGGGTGCTGCGCGGCTACGCGCAGGCCGGCCTGGAGAACGTGGCGCTGTGGCACGAGCGCGACATCTCGCACTCGGGGGCGGAGCGCATCGTGCTGCCCGACGCGACGATCGCGCTGCACTACGCCACGCACGTGATGCTGCGGATCGTGCGCGGGATGGTGGTCCACGCCGACCGGATGCGCGAGAACCTCGGGCTCACCCACGGGGCCCTGTTCTCCCAGCGCCTGCTGCTCGCGCTCGTGGCCGGCGGCCGGTCGCGCGACGAGGCCTACCGCATCGCCCAGGAGCTCGCGCAGCGCGCCTGGGACGAGCGCATCGAGCTGCGCGAGCTCGTCGCGGCCGACCCGCGCTGCGACGGCGTGGACGCGGACGCGATCTTCGACCTCGCGCACTTCACGCGCTGGGCGCCGGAGATCGTCGGGCGCCTGGACGCGGTGGTGGGGCCGCCGGGCGGCGACTGGCCCGCGGGCGGCGCCTGAGCGGCCGCGCGAGCGCAGGCGGCGGCGCTTGCGAGCCGCGTCGCCCGGCGCCCTTGACGCCAGGTCCTTCGGCGCCTATTCTTTTCGTTGCAAAGGAAATCGTCTTCCCGAAGGATCAGCTTGCCGTCTCCCTCCTCCCACCGCTTCGAGCCCCACGTCTGGCGCATCGCCGTCGTGATCATCCTCGGGGCGATCATGTCCGTCCTGGACACCACGATCGTCAACGTCGCGCTCGACACGCTGTCGCGCGACCTCGCGAGCCCCCTGTCCACGATCCAGTGGGTCGTCACCGGCTACCTGCTCTCGCTGGCGGCGGTCATCCCGGTCACCGGCTGGGCCGCGCGCCGCTTCGGGTCGCGGCGGCTCTACATCGTCTCGCTCGCCCTGTTCACCCTCGCCTCCGCGCTGTGCGGGCTGGCGTGGTCGACGGGCTCGCTGATCGGCTTCCGCGTCCTGCAGGGCGTGGCCGGCGGCATGATCATGCCGATCGGCCAGATGATCCTCGTCAAGGCGGTGGGCCCGCGGCACCTGGGCAAGATCATGGGCGTGATCGGCGTCCCCATCGTCCTGGCGCCCGTCTTCGGCCCGACGCTCGGCGGGTTCCTCGTCGAGCACGCCGGCTGGCAGTGGATCTTCCTCGTCAACGTCCCGATCGGGATCGCGGCGGTGACCGCCGCGCTGCGCATGCTCCCCGCCGACGCCCCCGAGGCGGCCGGCAGGCTCGACGCGCCCGGGCTGGCCCTGGTCACCACCGGCGTGGTCGCGCTGACCTACGGCCTGGCCGAGACCGGCACCGCCGGCAGCCTGACCGCGGCCGGCGTCGCCGTGCCGATCCTCGCCGGCGTGGCGCTGCTCGGGCTGTTCGTGCGGCGCGCCCTGCGCATCCCGCGCCCGCTGCTCGACGTGCGGCTGTATGCGAACAAGGCCTTCGCGGCCGCCTCGGTGTCGACGTTCTGCCTCGGCGCCGCGCTGTTCGGCGCGATGATCCTGATGCCGCTGTACTTCCAGACCGTCCGCGGCGAGGACGCCGTGCACACCGGCCTGCTGCTGGCGCCGCAGGGCATCGGCGCGGCCCTGGCGATGCTGGCCTCCGGGCGTGCGACGGACCGCTTCGGCGGCGGCCCCGTCGCCCTCGTCGGCGGCGTGATCGCGGTGCTGGGGACGCTGCCCTTCGCGCTGATCGGCGCGGGCACCTCCTACTGGCTGATCGGCGGCGCGATGGTCGTCCGCGGGTTCGGGATCGGCATGTCGTTCGTCCCCGCGATGACCGCCGCCTTCGCGGTGCTGCGCCCCGACCAGGTCAACGACGCCTCGCCGCAGCTCAACACGCTGCAGCGGGTCGGCGGCTCGATCGGCACCGCCATCCTGACCGTGGTCCTCCAGGGCAAGCTCGACGCCGCGGGCGCGCGGCCCGCGCCGTCGGCGACGGCCGGCGCGTTCGGGAGCACGTACTGGTGGGTCGTCGCGGTCACGCTCGTGGCGCTGGTGCCCGCGGCCGTCCTGACGGTGGTCGAGCGGCGCGCCCGCGCCGCCCGCCGCGCCGTCCGCGTCCCGGCGCC
>JAICJK010000559.1 GCA_025928415.1 Solirubrobacteraceae bacterium
CGCGCTGCGCTGCCCGGAGAGCCAGGTGCGCACCGGGCTGGCCGAGCTGGCCGCCGGCTACGACGAGCGCCGCGCGGGGATCACCCTGCGCCAGGTGGGGGAGGGCTGGCGGCTCTACACCCGCGAGGAGCACGCCGAGGTGGTCGAGCGGTACCTGGCGGACGGCGCACGCAGCAAGCTGAGCCAGGCGGCGCTGGAGACCCTCGCGGTGATCGCCTACCGCCAGCCCGTGACACGGGCGCGGGTGTCGGCGATCCGCGGGGTGGGCGTGGACGGCGTGATGCGCACGCTGCTCGGTCGCGGGCTGGTGCAGGAGGTGGGCACCGACGCGGACAGCGGGGGCGGGCTCTACGCGACGACCGAGCTGTTCCTCGAGCGGCTGGGCCTCACCGGGCTCGACGAGCTGCCCGAGCTCGCGCCGCTGCTGCCCGAGACCTCCGCGGTCCTGGACGAGCACCCCGAACGCTGACTCCTCAGCTCGACCGCCTCGTGGCCCTGACGGCGACGGCGACCGCGAGGATCACCGCCGTGGCCCCGATCAGCACCAACTGGACCGGACCGCGCGCGATGTGGGAGACCGTGACCACGCCCGTGGCGCTGGTGAACACCAGCGCGAGGGCGGTCGTGGCGAGCCCCAGCGCGCGGCGGGGGGACGACGGCGGCTCGGGCGACCAGGTCATCCACAGCAGCACGGAAGCGGTCAGCGCGGCGGCCAGACCCAGCACGTAGAGGATGCCGCCGCCGATGTTGAGGCCGTACGGCCGACCGCCCGCGAGGTAGACGCCGAACGCCGCGGCCAGGGCCATCGCGGCGATCCCGCCTGCGACGAGCGCTGGGGTGCGGGGGCCCGGGGGCGGCGGGGGAGCGCTCGGCGGGACCCCGGCGCGCGCGTCGTCGTCCATGGCTGCGCTCACGTCCGCTTCCTACCGCACGCACGCGGACGGCGGCGGCTCCGGCGGGTGCGAGACTGGACACGATGAACACCGCCCGCCCCGACCAGGTCCCCGACGAGCCGCTCACCACCGACGGCGGTGAGGGGTGGTCCGAGGACATGGAACTCGCGCCGGTGCACCCGCGGGATCAGGCCGCCGGGCCGGCGGAGGAGCGGCAGGGCGAGCGGCTGCAGAAGGTCCTGGCCCGCGCCGGTGTCGCCTCCCGGCGGGTGTGCGAGGACATGATCGAGCAGGGCAGGATCAGCGTGAACGGCGCCGTCGTCACGGTGCAGGGCATGCGCGTCGACCCGCTGCGCGACCGGATCGCCGTCGACGGCGCCCGCCTGGAACTGCGCGACGACCGGGTCACCTACGCGCTGAACAAGCCCGCCGGGGTGATCACCGCGATGAGCGACGACCGCGCCCGGCCCACGGTCGGCGACATGGTCGGCGACCTCGCGCCCGGGCTGGTGCACGTGGGCCGGCTGGACCAGGACACCGAGGGGCTGCTGCTGATCACCAACGACGGCGAGCTGGCCCACCGGCTGGCGCACCCCTCCTACGAAGTGCGCAAGACCTACCTCGCGCAGGTCTCCGGCTCGGTACCGCGCGACCTCGCCCGCCGGCTGCGCGCCGGGATCGAACTGGACGACGGCCCGGTCGCCGTCGACTCGTTCACGGTCGTCGACACCCATGCCGGCCAGTCGGTGGTCGAGGTGGTGCTGCACGAGGGGCGCAAGCACATCGTCCGCCGGCTGCTGGCCGAGGTCGGGTTGCCGGTGTCGCGGCTGACCCGCACCTCCGTGGGCCCGGTCTCGCTGCAGCGGATGCGGGTCGGCTCCATCCGCCGGCTCACCCGGCAGGAGGTCGGGGCGCTCAAGGAGCTCGTCGGCCTCTGACCGCGGCCCGTTCCGATGATCGCGCGGAAGGTCATCCTGGTCCGCACCTAGACTCGTACAGGCTCCCCGCGACCGGGCGGCCGACCCAGAACGAGGAGAGTGCATGGCCGTCCGAGCCATCCGGGGCGCGACCCAGGTCGACGCCGACGACCGGGAGCAGGTGCTCGAGGCCACCCGCGAGCTGGTCAGCGCCGTCATGGAGCGCAACCAGCTCGTCCACGACGACGTC
>JAICJK010000138.1 GCA_025928415.1 Solirubrobacteraceae bacterium
CCCGCGCCCGCGCAGGGGAGCACGGCGCCCGCGCCCGGCGCCTCCAGCACCGCGGGCGGCGGCTCGGGCGCCGCCGGCGGCCGGGCGCTCAACGCCCAGGGCAAGGCGCTGATCGACGCGGGGCGGCCCGCCGCGGCGATCGGGGTCCTCCAGCGGTCGGTCACCGCGCTGGCGCGCGACCCCGGCGACCTGACGTACGCCTACGCGCTGTTCAACCTGGGCCAGGCCCTGCGCCAGGCCGGCCATCCGGCCGAGGCGATCGCGGTCCTCGAGCGCCGCCTGCAGGTCAACCACACCGACCAGCCCGGAGCCGTGCTGCGCGAGATCCGCGCCGCCCAGCTGGCCATGGGCCAGGCCGACGGCCCCGGCCCCGGCGGCGGCAAGGCCAAGGGCAGGCACAAGCCCGGCAAGGACGGCGAGGAGGGCTGATCGCCGGGGGGCCCGCGCCGGTCCCCCGCTCGCGTCAGCGCCCGGCGCGCAGCACGGCGGCCTTCGCCTGCCTGAACGCCGTGATCCGCGCCTGCGCGGACGCCGAGAGGAAGCCGCTGCACGTCCCGTGCGTGAGGATGTTCACGAAGGCCGCGGAGTCGCCCAGCAGCGTGCCCACGTCGGCGCTGCCGAACGCCGCGCGCCCCTCGGCCACGATCCGCTGCGCGTCCGCCCGGATCCGCGTCAGCGTCGCCTGGTCGGCCGCCGAGAAGCGCCCGCGGTCGGCCCACGCGCGGTTGACGATCCGCGACGCCGCGACCGCGTCGTCGAACGTCGCGGCGGGCTGGCCGGGCGCGAAGGCCGGCGGGTCGGCCGTGTCCGCCAGGTCGCGCGTCACGGCGAGCGAGGTCGCGATCTGGGCGTCGAGCTTGTCGAAGTCCACGACGCCGATCTCGTCGTCGACGGTGTGGTAGCACGGCCCGGTCGCGTCGGTGAAGAACACGGTCGGCACGTGCGCGCCGATGAAGTTCACGTAGTCGCTGCGGCCCTGCCCGAAGACCGAGCTGAGCACGGCGGTGTCCAGCGACTGGTCGCCGATCGCCGAGCGGACCATGTCCTGGAAGCGCGTGCCGCCGGTCTCCGAGGCCACCGCGAAGCTCGTGTTGCGCAGGCTCGGCAGCAGGTCTGAGCCCTGGATGTCGAAGTTGACGTAGCCGACCGTCCGCGCGAGCGGCACGAGCGGGTGCTGCACGAAGTAGGCCGAGCCGAGCAGCCCGTCCTCCTCCTCGTCCCATAGCGCGATCACGACCGACCGCCGCGGCCGGGTCGGCTGGGCGGCGATCGAGCGGGCGATCGACAATGCCGCGGCCACGCCGGCCGCGTTGTCGGTCGCGCCGTTGAAGATCGTGTCCCGGGTGCAGGTCGTCCCCGGCGGGCACGAGTCCCCGAGGTGGTCGTAGTGCGCGCCCACCACGACGTACTGGTCGGCGAGGTCGGTCCCCGGGATCACGGCCACGATGTTCGTGCCGCCCGGGACGGCCTGCGTGTAGGCGGCGTCCCCGGTCGCGGCGGTGTTCAGGCCGGTCGCGATCGGCTTGAGCTGGCCGATGAGGTAGTCGCGGGCCAGCGCCGAGCCCGCCGTCCCGTTGTCGCGGCCGTGCGTGTCGTCGCCGGCCAGGCGCGCGACGTCGTAGACGGTGCAGCCCGACAGCAGCGCCGCCGCCGCGACCGCGCCGATGCACGTCGTCCAGCCCCTCACGCGCCGCCCCATCACGCACCTCCTCCGGGTGCGCCGACACTACCCGACCCCGGCGGCGGCGCGCACGCGCCGGCCGTCTCGGCGGGACATGGCGATGTTCGCCGGCGAGCGCCGACGTTTGGCCCCGGGCGGGCGGGGAAGCGTGTCCGGATCATGGGCTCCGCCCCGCCACCGGGGACCGGCCGCCGCGCCCAGCAGGTCAGCCGGCGCAGCCTGCCGCGGGACCGCGCAGCGGCCGGGACGCGCCGGACCGTCGTCGTCGCGCTGCTGGCCAACGCGCTGGTCGCGGCGGTCAAGCTCGCCGGCGGGCTGCTCAGCGGGTCGACGGCGCTGCTGGCGGAGGCCGCGCACTCGCTCGCCGACACCGTCAACCAGGCGTTCCTGCTCGCCTCCCTGCGCCTCAGCCGGCGCGAGCCCACCGAGGACCAGCCGTTCGGCCACGGCCACCAGCGCTTCCTGTGGACGTTCATGGCGGCCGTCGGGATGTTCCTGGCGGGCGCGGTGTTCGCGATCGGCTACGGGGCGGTCGAGCTGCTGTCGGGGCCCGAGCCGTCCGGCGGGTTCGCGGTCGCCTGGATCACGCTGCTGATCGCCCTGGCGGCCGAGGGCACGTCCTGGGTGCGGGCGATGCGCCAGACCCGCGGCGAGGCGCGCGCGGCGGGCAAGCCGGTCCTGCGCCACACCCGCGAGAGCCGGGACCCGAGCGTCAAGCTCGTGCTGTTCGAGGACACCGCCGCGCTGATCGGCATCGTCGTGGCGGCGGCAGGCATCGGGCTGGACCAGCTCACGGGCCAGGCGGTCTGGGACCCGGCGGCGTCGGTGCTGATCGGCGTCCTGCTCGTCGCGGTCGCGTTCTGGATGGGCCGCGACACCAGCCACCTGCTCGTGGGCGCCGCCGCGCTCCCGGAGGAGCGCGCGGCGATGGAGCGCGTGATCGAGGGGCACGCCGACGTCGTGGCGGTCCGCGAGCTGCTGACGATGGCGCTGGGCCCGAAGGCGCTGCTGGTCGCGGCCCGCGTGGACCTCGACGACGGCGTGGACGCCGGACGGGTCGAGCGCACCACGACCGAGCTCGACCGCGCGCTTCGCGAGGCCGTGCCGGACGTGACCGAGGTGTTCCTCGACGCCACGCCCTGAGCGGGCGGGCGACCCGGACGAGCGCTCGCGCGGCGCCGGCCCGCCGGCCTAGGAGGTCCGCTGCGCGGGCTCGCGCTCCGGGCCCGGGACGTGCGCGGGGCGGCGCGGTGGCCGCGGCTTCGCGTCGGCCAGGCGGCCGGGCTCGCGCAGGCGCACCCCCGCGGGGGAGCTGTCGGGCAGCACGGGCACCGTGTCGCCGCCGCCGCGCGGGGGCTCCGGGCCCTCGGGCGGCGTGCCGTCGTCGTCCCGGGGCCACCAGTCGCGCCAGCCCGGGCGGTGCCCGTCCTCGCCGCCGTCCAGCATCGCCCAGACCAGGACGCCGGCGCCGATCAGGTGCACGAGGATCGTGAGGGCCAGTGCGGCCGCCTCGGCTGCGGGGCTGATGCTCACAGACCGAGCCTACCCAGAGCTACGACCCCAGTCGCGCCTTGACCGCGGCCATCGCCAGCACGGCCTCCGCCGCGTTGCGGCCGGAGTCCCGCTTGTCCCCGCCGGCGCGGGCGATGGCCTGCTCCATCGTGTCGACCGTGAGCACCCCGAAGGAGCACGGGACGCCCGTCGCGAGCTGGACGTCCATGATCCCGCGCGCCGTCTCCACGCAGACATGGTCGTAGTGGCTCGTCTCCCCCCGGATGACGGCCCCGACGCAGGCGACGCCCGCGTAGCGCCCGGAGTCGGCGCAGTAGCTCGCCGCCAGCGGCAGCTCGTAGGCGCCGGGGACCTCGAAGACGTCGACGTCCTCCGCCCCCGCCGCCTCGAAGCAGCCGCGGGCCGAGGCGATCAGCCGGTCGGCGAGGTCGCGGTAGAAGGTGGCCGCCGCGATGGCGTAGGCGCTCATCCGCCGCTGCCGCGCCGCTCGTCGGCCAGCATCTCCTCGTCGAGCGGGAGGCCCTGGTGGTGGAGGGTGTGGCCCATGCGCTCGGCCTTGGCGCGGAGGTAGTTCTCGTTGTGCGGGTTGGCCTCGTGCTCGATCGGGATCTGCGCGGTCACCCGCAGCCCGTAGCCCTCCAGGCCGCGGATCTTCTTCGGGTTGTTGGTCAGGATCCGGATCGTGGAGAGCCCGAGGTCGACGAGGATCTGCGCGCCGATGCCGTAGTCGCGCAGGTCGGCGGGCAGCCCGAGCTGGAGGTTGGCGTCGACGGTGTCGAAGCCCTCCTCCTGCAGCTTGTAGGCCCGCAGCTTGTTCAGCAGCCCGATGCCCCGCCCCTCCTGGGCCAGGTAGAGCAGGACGCCGCAGCCCTCCTGCTCGATCATCGCCAGCGCGCTCTCGAGCTGCTGCCCGCAGTCGCAGCGCAGCGAGTGGAACACGTCGCCGGTCAGGCACTCCGAGTGCACGCGGACCAGCACGTCCGTCCGGCCGCTCACGTCGCCCTTGACCAGCGCGACGTGGTGCTTGTCGTCGACCAGGGAGCGGTAGCCGACCACGTCGAAGTCGCCGAAGCCGGTCGGCAGCGCGGTCTGCACGACGCGCTCGATCAGCTTGTCGTTGCGGCGTCGGTAGGCGATCAGGTCGGCGATCGTGATCATCCGCAGGCGGTGCTTGTGGCAGTAGGCCTCGAGGTCGCCGACGCGGGCCATCGACCCGTCCTCGTTCATGATCTCGCAGATGACGCCGGCGGGCGCGCAGCCGGCCAGGCGCGCGAGGTCGACCGACGCCTCGGTGTGACCCGTGCGCTCCAGCACGCCGCCCGGCTTGGCCTTCAGCGGGTTGACGTGGCCGCCCTTGACGATCGACTCCGGCCCCTTGCCGGGGTCGACGGCGGTGCGGATCGTGTGCGCGCGGTCGGCGGCGCTGATGCCGGTGGTCACGCCCTCGCGGGCCTCGATCGTGACGGTGAACGGCGTCTCGTGCGGCGTCTCGTTCTTGGCCGTCATCAGCTCCAGGCCGAGCTCGTCGCAGCGCTCGGGGGTCAGCGCGAGGCAGATCCAGCCGCGGGCGTGGGTGGCCATGAAGTTGATCGCGTCGGGCGTGACCCACTCGGCCGCCATGACGAGATCGCCCTCGTTCTCGCGATCCTCGTCGTCGACGACGACCACCATCCGGCCCGCGGCGATGTCCTCCAGCGCCTCCTCGACCGTGGCGAAGCTCACGCGCCGCCCCCCGGCGCAGGCCTCATAGCTCCCGCGAGCCCTGGGAGTTCGTCGCCCTGCGCCGAACTCCCGGCTGCATCCGGCGCCCCCGGCGCCGGATGCAGCAGCTTCTCGGCGTACTTCGCCATCACGTCGACCTCCAGGTTCACGGGTGCGCCGGGCTGGGCGGCCCCGAGCGTGGTCCGCTCGAGCGTCTCGGGGATGAGCGACACGTCGAAGCCGGCGGCGTCCACGCGGGCGACGGTCAGCGACACGCCGTCGACGGCGATCGAGCCCTTCTCCACGACGTAGCGCAGCAGGTCCGGCCCGGCCGCGATCGTCACGACGCGGGAGAAGCCGTCCTCGCGGACCTCGGCCACCTCGCCCACCCCGTCGACGTGGCCCTGCATGATGTGGCCGCCCAGGCGCCCGTCGGCGCGCAGCGCGAGCTCCAGGTTCACCGGCGCGCCCTCCGCGGCCGCGGCCAGCGACGAGCGGTGCAGCGTCTCGTGCATCACGTCGGCGCGGAACGCCCCGTCGGCGATCGCCGTGGCGGTCAGGCAGACGCCGTTGACGGCGATCGAGTCGCCCTCGGCCAGCTCGCCGCTCAGCGCGGTGCGCACCGTCAGGCGCACGCCCTCGTAGGTGGCGTCGACGCCGGCGACCGTCCCGAGGTCCTCGACCAGGCCTGTGAACACCTCACCACTCCCGCAGCCGGGCCGTGATGAGGACGTCCTCGGCGCTGCGCTCGCAGTCCAGCGTCAGCGCGCGCAGGGCCTCGGCGATGCGCTCGACGCCCTCGCCCTCGAGCGGGTCGCGGGCGGTGCGGCCGCCGAGCAGCAGCGGCGCCAGGAACAGGCGGACCTCGTCGATCTCCCCCGCGTCGAGGAACGCCCCCGCCAGGTGCGGGCCGCCCTCGAGCAGCACGGCGGTCACGGCGCGGTCCCCGAGCTGGTCGAGGGCCGAGCGCACGCGCGCGGGCTCGTGCTGGCCGGTGGCGACGATCACGTCGACGCCGGCCATCTCCAGGCCGTCGGTCTGCGTGCGCGGCGCCGCGCGGGAGACCACGACGCTGAGCGGGATGTCCGTGGCCGAGCGGACGAGCTTGGAGTCCAGCGGCAGGCGCGCCGTGGAGTCGAACACGACGCGGCGCGGCTGGCGCACATCGAGCGCCTCGATGCGGGCGGTGAGCTGCGGGTCGTCGGCCAGCGCCGTCCCGATCCCGACCGCGACCGCGTCCACCGACGCCCGCCAGTGGTGGGCGCGGGCGCGCGAGGACGCCGAGGAGATCCACTGCGAGTCGCCGGCCTGGGTGGCGACCTTGCCGTCGAGGGTCATCGCCGACTTGAACAGGACCCACGGGCGCCCCGTGCGGGCGTGCTTGCGGAAGGCCTGGTTGAGCAGGCGCGCTCGGGCCGCGAGCTCGCCGTCGGCGACGACGACCTCGACGCCCTCGTCGCGCAGGATGCCCAGGCCGCGGCCCGAGGCCTTCTCGGTCGGGTCGTCGGAGGCGACGACGACGCGCTTCAGGCCGGCGCGCAGGATCGCGTCGGTGCACGGCGGCGTCTTGCCCTCGTGGCAGCAGGGCTCCAGCGAGACGTACATCGTCGCGGACGACAGGTCGGCGTCCCCGCAGGCGGCGATCGCGTTGACCTCGGCGTGCGGACCGCCGAACTCGGCGTGCCAGCCCTCTCCCAGGACCTCGCCGTCGCGGGCCACGACGGCCCCCACGACGGGGTTCGGATGCACCCGGCCCGACCCGTTGTGGGCGAGGTCGACGGCGCGCGCGAGGTGCGCGTGATCGGTGGCGGTGCGGGGCATGGCGCTCGACGGACCAGTCTACGACCCCGCGCATCGTCCCCCGTCGAGCCGGTAGATGGTCATGACCGCACCCGGGCG
>JAICJK010000276.1 GCA_025928415.1 Solirubrobacteraceae bacterium
GTCGTAGAACGCCGGGTCGTAGGTCGCCGGGTCGTAGGCGGGCGCCCGCGGCGCGGGCGCCTCGTCGGGCGCGTCCTGCGGCTCGCGCTCCTGGCGGCGCTGGCGCAGGCGCCCGAGCAGCGAGCGCGCGCCGCCGCGGTCCGAGCCGCGGGTGGCGACGCCGGCCCCGACGCCCTCGCGGATCCACCCCTCGTGCACCGCGCGGGCGGTGCACAGCTCGCACACCGTCCGGCGGGCGCCGGCGTGCAGGAAGACGTCGGCGTTCTCTCCGCGCAGGAGGGTGCGGCCGCAGACGTCGCAGGAGACGACGGCCATGTTCGTGGCGATGGTCTTGCGGGTCACGCGGCGACCGAGACTAGCAACGGCGCCGTGCCCGGCCGGGGGTCAGGCGTGCACCGCCTCGGCCTCGGCGACCACCTTCTGGGCGAGGTGCGCGGGCACCTCCTCGTAGCGCGCGAACTCCATCGTGTAGTCCCCGCGCCCGCCCGTCAGGCCGCGCAGGTCGGGGGCGTAGGTGAGCATCTCGGCCATCGGCACCTCCGCCTTGACTTCGGTCAGCCCGCCGACCGGCTCCATCCCGAGCGGCCGGCCGCGGCGCGAGTTGAGGTCGCCGATGACGTCGCCGACGCAGTCCTCGGGCACCGTCAGCGTCACCAGCATCACGGGCTCGAGCAGCACCGCGTCCGCCTGGCCGAGCGCCTCGCGCATCGCCAGCGAGCCGGCGGTGCGGAAGGCCATCTCGGACGAGTCGACCGTGTGGTAGGAGCCGTCGTGCAGCCGGACGCGCACGCCCTTGACCGGGAAGCCCGCCACCGCCCCGTGCTCCAGCGCCTCGCGACAGCCCTTCTCGACCGCGGGGATGAACCCGTGCGGGATCACGCCGCCCTTGATCGCGTCGACGAACTCGAAGCCCGTGCCGTCGGCGAGCGGCTCGATCTCGATGTGGCAGTCCCCGAACTGGCCGCGGCCGCCGGACTGCTTCTTGTGGCGGCCGTGGCCCTTGGCCGGGCGGCGGATCGTCTCCTGGTAGGGGACGCGCGGCGGCTTGAGGTCGACCTCGACGCCGAAGCGCGAGCGCAGCCGGTCCACCAGCACCTCGACGTGGACCTGCGAGAGCCCGGCGACGATCTCCTCCCCCGTCTGCTGGTCGCGGTGCAGGTCGATCGTCGGGTCCTCCTCCTGCAGGCGGCGCAGCGACGTGAACAGCTTGTCCTCGTCGCCCTTGGCCTTGCAGGTGATCGCGAAGGCCATCACGGGCGAGGGCAGCGCGATCGCCGGCATCGCGACCGGCTCGTCGCGCTCGGCCAGCCAGTCCCCGGCGCGGGTGTCCTTCAGCTTGGCCACCGCGCCGATGTCCCCGGGCCCGAACTCGTCGACGTGCTCGGTCTCCTTGCCGCGCGCCACCAGCAGCTGGCCGAGGCGCTCCTTGGCGTGCGAGCGGGTGTTCAGCACCTGCGTCTCGTGGGTCATGACGCCCTGGTAGACGCGGAAGAAGTTGATGCGCCCCGCGAACGGGTCGGCCTTGGTCTTGAACACGTAGGCGTACAGCGGGCCGTCGTCGGAGGGGTTCAGGACGACCTCGCCGAGGTCCATCGGGCCGTGCTTGACCGGCGACGGGAGGTCCTCGACGATCGCGTCGAGCAACCGGTCGGTGCCCAGGTTGCGCGTCGCCACGCCGCACACGACGGGGAAGATCGCGCCGTGGTTGGTCCCGTCCTTCAGCGCGGTGACGATCTCCTCGTGGGAGATCTCGTCGCCCTCCAGGTAGCGCTCCATCAGCGCCTCGGAGACCTCGGCCACCTCGTCCATCAGCTTCTCGCGGTACTCCTGGGCCACGGCGGCGACGTCGTCGGGGATCGGGATCTCGCGGCCGCCGTCGCGCGAGGGCTGGGCCGCGTCGGGGTACTCGTAGGCGCACATGTCGACGAGGTCGACGACGCCCCGCACCGCGTGCTCGGCGCCGAGCGGGATCTCCGTCGCCACGACGTGCGGCCCGAAGGCGGCCTTCAGGCCCTCGAGCGTCCGGAAGAAGTCGGCCCGCTCGCGGTCGAGCATGTTGACGTGGACCATGCGGGCGATGTCGAGCTCGGCGGCGCGCTCCCACAGCCGCGTCGTGGAGACCTCGACGCCCATCACCGCGTTGACGACGAAGATCGCCGACTCGCACACGCGCAGGGCGCCGAGCGCGTCGGCCACGAAGCTCGGGTCGCCCGGCGTGTCGAGCAGGTTGATCTTGCGGTCCTGCCAGGTGAACGAGCTCAGCCCGGCCGAGATCGACATCTGCCGCGCCTGCTCGTCGGGGTCGGTGTCCGACGACGTGGTCCCGTCGGTCACCGTCCCCAGGCGCGCGATCGCCCCCGCCTGGAACAGCAGCGCCTCGTTCAGGGAGGTCTTGCCGCTGCCGCGGTGGCCGACCAGGGCTACGTTCCGGAGCTTGTCCGCTCCTAGGTGCATGCCGGTTGCTCCTGTCCTCGGGGGTGCACGTCGACCCTAACGACCCCGGACGCCCCCGTGTCAGGCCCTCGCCGAGCCGGTCAGTCCTCTTCTTCGCTGAGCCGCGACCGCAGCCGCAGGACGGCCTTGGTGTGCAGCTGGGAGATGCGGGACTCCGTGACGCCCAGGACCTCGCCGATCTCCCGCAGCGTGAGGTTCTCGTAGTAGTACAGGGCGACCACCAGCTTCTCGCGCTCGGGCAGCCGGGCGATGGCGTCCGCGACGCGGTCCTTGAGGTCGGTCTGGTCCATGACCGCCGCCGGGTCGGGCGCGCCGGGGTCCTGGAGGGTGTCCAGCAGCGAGACCTGGTCGCCGGAGGCGTCGCTGACCGACCACAGCTCGTCCAGGGCGGCGACGGTCGAGTTGGAGATCTGCAGGAGCGCGTCGTGGAACTCCTGCGTGGTCATGCCGAGCTCGAGCGCCATCTCGTCGTCGGTGGGCGCCCGCTGCAGCTTGTGCTCCAGCCGGGCGTTGGCCCGCTCGATGTCGCGGGCGCGCGAGCGCACCGAGCGCGGGACCCAGTCCAGCGAGCGCAGCTCGTCGATGATCGCGCCCTTGATCCGCGTGATCGCGTAGGTCTCGAACTTGATCTCCCGCTCGGGCTCGAAGCGCTCGATCGCGTTGATCAGCCCGACCAGGCCGTAGGAGATGAGGTCGGCCTCGTCCACGTGGGCCGGCAGGCCGGAGGCCATGCGGCCGCCGACGTACTTCACCAGCGGGGAGTAGGCGACCACCAGGCGCTCGCGCGCACGCTCGTCCCCCGAGGACTTGTAGCGCCGCCACAGGTCCTTGAGCTCGATCGCTTTGACGTTGGTCTCCACTTGTCGGGTGTCGCTGACTCAGGCCCTGGGGTGGGCGTTGTGATAGGCCGTCTTCAGCCGGGCTGACTCTACCCGAGTGTAAATCTGCGTCGTGGAGATCGACGCGTGCCCGAGCAGCTCCTGGATGCTGCGCAGGTCGGCCCCGCCCTCGAGCAGGTGCGTGGCGAAGGAGTGGCGCAGGGCGTGCGGGCTGACGCCGCCCTGGACGGAGGCGTGGCGGGTCCAGACGCGCAGCCGCCGGCGGACGTCCGAGGTCGACAGCCGGCGCCCGGACTTCGACAGGAACAGCGGCCCGTCGCCGGGCGCGGTCGCCAGCGCGGGGCGCCCGCGCTCCAGGTAACGGGCGATCGCCCGCAGCGCGGACTCGCCGACCGGCACGAACCGGGTCTTGGATCCCTTGCCCTCCACGCGGACCTGCTCGGCGTCGAAGTCCACGAAGCCGACGTCGAGGTTGACGAGCTCCTCGGCCCGCAGGCCGCAGGCGTAGGCGAGCTCGAACAGCGCGCGGTCGCGCTGCTCCAGGGGGGCCTGGGCGGGGATGCGGTCGAGGAGCGCCGCGAGCTCGTCGGGGCGCAGGACGCGCGGCAGCTTCTGCGGGCGCTTGGGCGCCGGCAGCAGGTCGGCCGGGTTCTGGGTGACGATCCCGTGCTCGCGCAGCACGCGGAAGAACGCCCGGATCGAAGCGAGCTTCCGGGCGACCGTCGCGTTCGCGGCCCGGCCCTCGGACAGGGCCTGGGCGTAGCGGCGCAGCGTCCGCAGGTCGACGCCCGCGGGCGCCAGGCCGCGCGCTGCCGCGAAGGCGGCGAAGCGCTCGAGGTCGGCGCCGTAGGCGCGCCGGGTCGCGTCGGCCATGCCGCGCCGGCGCAGGTCGGCGTCGAACAGCCGCAGCGCCGCGCGCCAGGCGTCGGGCAGCGCGGGGGCGGTGGCGTCCGGGGAGTCCGGGGGGTCGGGCGGGCCCGGAGGCGTCGCCCTATCCTGCCCGGCGATGGCAGTGTTCTTCATCGACAC
>JAICJK010000191.1 GCA_025928415.1 Solirubrobacteraceae bacterium
CGCCCTCGAGCATCGCCGGGCGGACCACGGTGTCGTCCTCCCCGTAGAGCATCCGGACGGGCATCCGCAGCCGCTCGCCGTCGTAGCGGCCGCGGACGATCCCCGGGAGCTCGCGCAGCACGAACGTGCGGTACACGGCCGAGCCCGCCTCCGCGCGCCCGGGCTCCCGGAAGCGGGCGGCGAAGACCTCGGCGTCCTGGCGCGGGACGCCCTGCCGGGCCATCGCGCGCGCCAGCAGCGGGCTGCGCTGGATCGCCGCGCCCACCCCGGGCGTCGCGACGATCGGCTGGTAGATCATGCGCCAGGCGTGCGGGAGCGTGCGCTTCGGGTCGCCCCACGGCCCGGGGATGTTCAGCAGCGCGACGGCGCGCAGGCGCTCCGGCGCGCGCAGCGCCGCGAGCTGCGCCGTCCACCCGCCCCAGTCGTGCCCGGCGACGAACGCCCGCTCGAGCCCCAGCGCGTCGAGGGTGGCCAGCAGGTCGGTGGCGAACTGCTCCTTGTCGTAGCCGCCCTCGGTGACCTCGGTCCACCCGTGGCCCCGCAGGTCGGCGGCGTGCACGCGGTGGGTGCGCGCGAGCGCCGGGATCACGCCGCGCCAGCACCACCAGTGCTGCGGCCAGCCGTGCAGCAGGACGACGGGCGGCGCCTCCGGGTCGCCGGCCTGGGCGACGTGGACGCGCAGGCCGCCCGCGTCGACGAAGACGTGCTCGGCGCCGGGACAGGGCGGGAAGTCGCTCATCGGGCGATCATGCCGCCTTCCGGGGGTCCGTCACTAGACTCCGGCGCCGCCATGACCCAACGCCAAGCACCGCCCGAGACCTTCGAGGAGAAGCGCGCCCAGCTCCAGGCGCTGCGCGAGGCCGCGGCGCACTCGTCCCCCGAGGCCGAGGAGAAGCAGCACGCCCGCGGCAAGTACACGGCGCGCGAGCGCATCGAGAAGCTGCTCGACCCGGGCTCCTTCCAGGAGCTCGACACGTTCGTCCGCCACCGGACGACCGACTTCGACATGCAGAAGAACCGGCCCTGGGGCGACGCGGTCGTCACCGGCCACGGCACGATCGAGGGCCGGCGCGTCTGCGTGTTCTCCCAGGACTTCACCGTCTTCGGCGGCTCGCTGGGCGAGGTCATGGCCGACAAGATGTGCAAGATCATGGACCTGGCGGCCAAGATCGGCTGCCCGGTGATCGGCATCAACGACTCCGGCGGCGCCCGCATCCAGGAGGGCGTCGTGTCGCTCGGCGCCTACGGCGACGTCTTCGTGCGCAACGTCAAGTGCTCGGGGGTGATCCCGCAGATCTCGCTGATCATGGGCCCCTGCGCGGGCGGAGCGGTGTACTCGCCGGCGATCACCGACTTCATCTTCATGGTGAAGGAGTCCTCGCACATGTTCATCACCGGCCCCGACGTCATCAAGACGGTCACCGGCGAGGAGGTGGACTTCGAGTCGCTCGGCGGGGCGATGACCCACAACACCAAGTCGGGCGTCGCGCACCTCGCCGCCGACGACGAGGACCAGCTCCTGGAGGACACGCGCTACGTGATGTCCTTCCTGCCCCAGAACAACCTCGAGACGCCGCCGCGCGTCATGCCGAGCGACGACCCGCAGCGCATGGACCCCGAGCTCGACGGCGCGGTCCCCGACAACCCGAACAAGCCCTACGACATGCGCAACGTCATCCGCATGGTCGTCGACGACGGCGAGTTCTTCGAGATCCACGAGCACTTCGCCAAGAACATCGTGTGCGGCTTCGCGCGCCTGAACGGCTACGCGGTCGGCGTCGTCGGCAACCAGCCCGCGCAGCTCGCCGGCGTGCTGGACATCGACGCGAGCGCCAAGGGCGCCCGCTTCGTGCGCACCTGCGACGCGTTCAACATCCCGCTGATCACGCTGACCGACGTCCCCGGGTTCCTGCCCGGCACCTCGCAGGAGTGGGGCGGCATCATCCGCCACGGCGCCAAGCTGCTCTACGCCTACACGGAGGCGACCGTCCCGAAGATCACGGTCATCACCCGCAAGGCCTACGGCGGCGCCTACGACGTCATGGCCTCCAAGCACCTGCTGGCCGACTTCAACTTCGCGTGGCCGACCGCCGAGGTCGCGGTGATGGGGCCCGAGGGCGCGGTCAACATCATCTACCGCCGCGACATCGCCAGCTCGCCGACCCCGGGGGAGCGCCGCGGCAAGCTCATGGCCGACTACAAGGCGCGCTTCGCCAACCCCTACGCCGCGGCCGAGCGCGGCTACATCGACGACGTGATCGTCCCCCACGAGACGCGCCCGAAGCTCATCACCGCGCTGGAGACGCTGCTCACCAAGCACGAGCCGAGCCCGCGGCGCAAGCACGGGAACATCCCGCTGTAGGGGACAAGAACGCCCGCCGGGCGCGCCGGGGGCGCGCGCGGTCCTAGCATGGGGTGCGATGAACACGACGGGAGAGCCCATGCGGCTGGAGCGCGCGCAGCTCGACGACTGGGTGGCGGAGCTGCGCGTCACCGGCGAGGTCGACGTGGCGACGGGCCCGCGGTTCGGCGTCGAGCTGGGCCAGGCCCTGGCCGACGGCGCCGTGCTCATCGACGTGCGCGCGTGCGGCTACATCGACTCGATGGGCATCGGCGCGCTCGTGCGCGCCGCGCGCCGCGAGCGCCAGGGCCGCATCGTCGTCCTCTGCGCGCCGTCCGGCGCCGTGCGCAAGGTCATCGACGCGGTCGGGCTGGACGCCCTGGTGCCGGTGCTCGAGTCCCGCGAGGACGCGCTCGACACGCTCGCCGCCGCCCGCCGCGCCGACTGAGATCCGTCGCCGCGAGACGGTTTCCTCACGGTCGTGGCTTTCTGAAAGCGGTTCTGAGCCGACCGGCCCGGCGGTCCGCCCCGCCGGATAAGGTCGCGCTCATGCCCCAGACCCGCCGCCAGTTCCTGGCCGGCGCCGCGCCCGCGGCCGCCGTCGCCGTCCTCGCCCCGCAGGCGCTCGCCGCCGGCCTGACCTCGGCCCGCAAGGCGCCGGCCTTCCGGGGCGGCCGCTTCTCCTCCGGCCTCATGTCCGGCGACCCCACGCCGCGCGGGATCACGCTGTGGACGACGCTCGACGGCGTCGGCGGGTCGGGCAGCGTCGAGCTCGAGGTGGCCCGGGACCGGTCGTTCAAGCACGTCGTCACGCGCCGGCAGATCCGCACGAGCGCGAAGCTCGACCACAGCGTCAAGGCCCGCGTCAGCGGCCTGGATCCCTACGAGCAGTACTACTACCGCTTCGCGACGAGGACGAGGGACTCGCCCGTCGGGCGCTTCCGCACCGCGCTGCCCGCCGACTCGCGCCAGCCGGTGAAGTTCGCCTTCTGGTCCTGCCAGGACTACACGCACGGCTACTACAACGCCCACGAGGCGATGGCCGACGGCGACTACGACTTCGTCATCTGCCTCGGCGACTACATCTACGACGAGACCTACCACTCCAGGGCCGACGGCACCGGCGTCCGCGACGACCGCATCGGGCGCGCCGAGCCCGGCTACACCAGCGCGATCCGCGCCGGGCAGACGCTGGCCGACTACCGCGACAAGTACGCGCTGTACCGCTCCGACGCGTCGCTGCGCAAGGTCCACCAGCAGTTCCCCATCGTCGTGCTGTGGGACGACCACGAGGTCCAGGACAACTACGCGGGCGGGGCCGGCGCCGACGGCGGCCTGCCGGCCAACCAGCAGTACTCGCGCAAGCGCCGCGCGGGCGCCTACCGGGCGTTCTTCGAGAACATGCCCTACTACCCGCCGTCCAAGGACCGCGTCTACCGCTCGCTGCGCTTCGGCAAGACGGTCGACCTGATCGTCATGGACCAGCGCCAGTACCGCGACAACCAGCCCTGCGACGACGCCATCGCGCCGGCCTGCGCCGACTGGAGCCGCCCTCGCGCCTTCCTCGGGCGCAGGCAGATGGGCTGGGTCAAGCGCCGCCTCGAGGCCTCCACCGCGGCCTGGAAGGTGATGGCCAACGAGATGATGATGATGCCGGCCAAGGTGCTCGGCGACGCCTACTACACCTTCGACTCCTGGCACGGCTACCCGGTCGAGCGCGAGGAGCTGCTCGCCCACATCCGCGATCGCAGGATCAAGGACGTCGTGTTCGTCACCGGCGACATCCACACGTTCATCGCGGGCGACGTGCGCACGAACATGGGCGCGGGCGACTCCGTGGCGCTCGAGTTCGTCGGCGGCTCGATCACCTCGCAGGGGCTCGGGGAGACCGACCTCGACGCCGGCGGCGGCGTGGTGATCAAGGGCAACGACGTCAACCCGAGCACGCCCGAGGCGCTCATCAACACGCTGCGCTCGATCAACCCGTGGGTCGACGTCGCCGACTTCGACCACCACGGCTACGGCGCCGTCACGGCCACCCAGCACGGCCTCGAGTGCGAGCTCGTGCGCTGCCAGACGATCAAGAGGCGGACCGGCGCGCTGCTGCCCTCGGCGGGCTTCACCTACAAGGTCAAGCGCGGCCAGACGTCGATCAAGGGCGTCAACGGCCCGGCCGCCTAGGAGCCGCCGTCGCCGTCGCCGGGGGGCCGGCCGCCGCCGAGGCGGCCGATCAGGCCCCCGGCGGCGCGGCGCACCGGGCGGCGCGCGGCGGTCAGGCCGTGCAGCGCGACGTCGCGGGCCTGCTTGACGCGCTGCTCGGCCACCGAGGGCGCGAAGCGCGCGACCAGGCGCTCGCGCAGCTCGGCGCGGAACGCTTCGTGCTCGGCGCCCGCGAGCAGCCGCTCGCGCGCCGGCAGCGCGCCCTCCCAGAACAGCCCCTGCCGGCGGTCCTCGGGCTCCAGCCGGTTGCGCCAGCCGCCCTGCGCGCGCAGCGACCAGTCGTGGTGGATCGAGTGCGGCTTGTGCGTGAAGACGAGCTCGCCGCCCTGGAGCGCGACGAACCAGCGGTGGTCCTCCCACCCGAGCCACGGCCCCTGCCCGTCGGCGTCGAAGACGAGCTCGGCCTCGACGGTCGGCACCTCGACGTAGCCGGCGCGGGCGACGCGGGCGAGCTCCGAGCAGACCCAGATCGGGTCGCGCACGCGGGCGAGGGCGTCGACGCAGACGGCGAAGTCGAACTGGCCGTCGCGAAACGGCCACGGCGCGCGGGCGCACGGGTCGCGCACCACCCAGGTGCGGGCGCTGAAGCGCTCGGCGCGGCCGGTCCCCGTCGCCGCCCCGCGCGACTCGAAGGGCAGCGCGTCGAGCACCCAGTCGGCGCGGTCGAAGGGCGCCTCCCAGCCGCCGACGGCGAGGACCGAGGCGTCGTCGGCCAGCAGCCGCAGGATGCGCTCGCAGGCCGCGGCGAGCATCAGAGCCGCACGGCCTGCGCCGCGACCGTCCCGGCGCGCAGCGCCTCCAGCACGGCCGTGGCGACCGCGAGGTCCTGGATCGCCAGGCCGGTCGAGTCGAACAGCGTGACGTCGGCGGGCCCGCTGCGGCCGGGCGCCTCGCCCGCCAGCACCGCGCCGAGCTGCGCGACCTGCTCACGGGCCACCAGGCCGGCCTGCACCGCGCCGGTGAGCTCGCCGCCGTGGGCGGCCTGCTCCCATTCGTCGCAGGTCAGCCGGCAGGCGGCGACGGCCTCCACCTCGGCCTCGGCCTTGCCGGGCCCGTCGGCGCCGAGCATGTTCAGGTGCAGGCCGGGCCGCAGGTC
>JAICJK010000556.1 GCA_025928415.1 Solirubrobacteraceae bacterium
CGCGCCGGCCGCGCGCCGACCCGCGCTCGGCCGCGCGGCGAGCCCGCCACTCGGCCTCGGGAACCCAAGCGCGCTCGAACGCCGCGGGCGGCGGCGCCACGGCGCCCGGCGCGCGCATCGCCTCGTTGACCAGCTCCTCCCCCATCGCGAGCCGGTTGGACAGGAGCCGGACCAGGTCGTCGCGCAGGATGCTCGGCGGCAGCGGCGCGATCGCGCGGGCGGCATCGGCCAGCATCTCGTCCTTCGTGGCGCTCGCGCTCGCCAGCGCGCGCTCGACGTCGAAGCGCTGGATCTCCACGGCCTGCTCGAGCAGCGCGCGCAGCTCGTCCTGCCCCGAGCGCTGGGCCACGTCGGCCGGATCCTGACCCGGCGGCAGCCGGACGATCCGGAACTCGACGTCCCGCGTCCGGCGCTTCGCGTTGTGCGCCGCCAGTGCCGCGATCCCGCGCCTGACCGATTCCTGGCCCGCCGTGTCCGGGTCCTGGCAGAACAGCGCCAGCGGCGCGAGCTTGGCGATCGTGCCGATCTGCGCCTCGGTCAGCGCCGTCCCCATCGACGCGACCACCTCGGGAACGCCGGCCTGGTGCAGCGCGATGGCGTCGGTGTAGCCCTCTACCACCACGACCCGCGCGGCCCGCGCCGCCGCCGCGCGCGCCAGGTCGGCGCCGTAGACGAGCTGGCCCTTGTGGAAGACATCGCTCTCGGAGGTGTTGAGGTACTTCGGGCGGTCCTCGGGGCTCATCGCCCGCGCCCCGAACCCCAGGACGCGGCCGCGCAGGTCGGTCAGCGGGAACGTGATCCGCCCGCGGAAGCGGTCGATCAACCCGGCCCCGCCCCGCGCGCGCTGGGCGAGCCCGACGGCGAGCAGCTCCTGCTCACTGAAGCCGGCGCCCCGCGACGCCTGCACCACCCGGTCCCACGCGCCCGGCGCCCAGCCGACGCGGTAGGCCCGCAGCGCGCCCTCCTCCAGCCCGCGGGCGGCCAGGTAGTCGCGCGCAGGCGCGGCCTCTTCGCTCTCCCACAGCATCCGGACGTACCAGGCCGCGGTGCGCTCCAGCACCCCATAGAGACGCTCCCGGCGCACGCGCTCGGCCGCCTGCGCCGGATCCTCGGTCTCCCGCTCCAGCGGCACGCGATAGCGCTCGGCCAGCGACTCCAGCGCCTCGCCGAACTCGAGGCCCTCGGTCTCCATGACGAACTTGAAGACGTCGCCGCCCACTCCGCAGCCGAAACAGTGATAGAGCTTCTCCACCGGGTCGATCCCGAACGACGGCGTCCGCTCCTCGTGGAACGGGCACAGGCCCTGCAGCCGCCGCACGCCGGCGCGCTTGAGCTCGGTCCGCGCGCCCACCAGCTCCGCGAAGTCCACGGCGTCGCGGACGCGCTCGCGCGACTCCGCGGTGTAGCGCGCCATCAGAGCGCCAGGCCCTGCGGCACGAAGCGCTCCGTCCACGCCCGGATGGCGAACCGGTCCGTCATCCCGGCCAGATAGTCCACGACGCGCTCGGCCTCCGACGACCCCGCGACATTGTCTGGCAGCTCCTCCGGATGCGCGCAATACCACTGGAACAGGCCGGTGAGCACGCGCTCGATCTTCGCGTGCTCGGCCCGCGCCCGCGGCCCCAGGTACACCCGCTCGAACATGAACGAGCGCAGCGAGAGCATCGCCCGCCCGACCACCTCGCCCTGGACGATGTCCCCCGCCCGCTCGGCGTGCTCGACGAGGTCGTGCACCAGCGTGTCGATTCGCGCGGGGCCCGTCGCCCCGAGCACGGCGATCTCCTCCGCCGGCAGGTCCTGCGGGGCGAGCACGCCTGCCCGCAGCGCGTCGTCGATGTCGTGGTTGATGTAGGCGATCCGGTCCACCAGCCGGACGATCCGGCCCTCGAGCGTCGCCGGGTCGCCCGCGCCGCTGGAGTGGCGCAGGATGCCGTCGCGCACCGGCTCGGTGAGGTTGAGCGCCTCGAGCACGGACACCACCCGCAGCGAGTGCTCGTTGTGGCGGAACCCGCGTCCCCAGCGCTCGCGCCCGCAGCGATCCAGCACGTCCTCGCCAATGTGCCCGAAGGGCGGATGCCCGACGTC
>JAICJK010000394.1 GCA_025928415.1 Solirubrobacteraceae bacterium
GAGGGCACACGGTAGCAACGGCGCGCGAACAGGTGTTCCTACTCGATCGTGCGACGACTTCCCGGTCGCCGCGAAGCGAGAGGCGGCGAGCGCATTGACGACGGCAGCGCGCCACGGCGCGCTGTCCAGGCCCACCGGCGACCCGCTGCCCCTCGACCGGGCAGCCGAAGCGCACGACCGCGTCGACGCCGGCGCGCGCGAGCGCGTGCTCATCTCCCTCCCGTAGTCACCGCCGCGCCGCCGAGACGACCCGCGTCGCCGCACGACGCGCCGGCGGCGTCACGGACGGGGGAGGGCCGCGAGGTCGCCGCGGGTAGCATCGTGCGCCGAATGACGACGGTCTCCCTCCCCGACGGCACCCCGCTCGAGTTGGCCGCCGGCGCGACCGGCGCCGACGCCGCCGCGGCGATCGGGGCGGGCCTGGCGCGGGCGGCGCTCGCGGTCAAGCAGGACGGCGTCGTGCAGGACCTCGCGGCGCCGCTGGCCGACGGCGCGCGCATCGAGGTCATCACCGAGCGCTCGGGCCAGGACGCGCTGGACCTCATCCGCCACGACACCGCGCACGTGCTGGCCGCCGCGATGCTCGACCTCTACCCCGGGGTGAAGATCTCGATCGGCCCCCCGATCGAGCACGGCTTCTACTACGACTTCGAGTTCCCCGACGGCGTCACGTTCACCGACGCGGACTTCGAGCGCGTCGAGGCCGAGATGCGCAAGCACGTCAAGGCCGACGAGCCGTTCGTCCGCGACGACGTCACGGTGGCCGAGGCCCTGGAGCGCTTCCGCGCCGAGGACCAGCCCTACAAGGTCGAGCTCATCGAGGACCTCGTCGCCGGCGACGGCGTCGAGCACGTCTCGCTGTACACCAACGGCCCGTTCACCGACCTGTGCCGCGGCCCCCATGCCCCGTCGACCAAGCGGATCAAGGCGTTCAAGCTGCAGTCGGTGGCGGGCGCCTACTGGCGCGGCGACGCGAGCCGGCAGCAGCTCACGCGCGTCTACGGGACCGCGTTCTTCTCCAAGGACGACCTCGAGGAGCACCTGCGCCGCCTCGAGGAGGCCCGCGCGCGCGACCACCGCCGCCTCGGCCCGCAGCTCGGGCTGTTCGCGTTCTCCGACATCTCGCCGGGGGCGGCGTTCTGGCTGCCGCACGGGACCCGCGTCTACAACGCCCTCATCCAGCTCAGCCGCGAGATGGGAGAGGAACGCGGCTACACCGAGGTCAACACCCCGCAGCTCTACGACGCCGAGCTGTGGAAGACCTCCGGGCACTGGGGCAAGTACCGCGAGCACATGTACGTCACCGAGTCCGAGGGCCGGCCGCTCGGCCTCAAGCCCATGAACTGCCCCGGCCACGCGCACCTCTTCGGCCTGCAGCAGTGGTCCTACCGCGACCTGCCGGCCCGCTACTCCGAGCCCGGCCTGCTGCACCGCGACGAGCTCTCGGGCGCGCTGCACGGCCTCCTGCGCGTGCGCCGCTTCTGCCAGGACGACGCCCACGTCTTCTGCACCGAGGAGCAGATCCAGGAGGAGGTCACGAGCTGCCTGGACTTCGCGTTCGCCACCTACGCGGTCTTCGGCTTCGACAGGATCGGCATCGAGCTCTCGACCCGCCCGGACGAGCGCCTGGGCGACGACGCCCTGTGGGACCACGCCGAGGGCGCCCTCGAGCAGGCGCTGGCCGCCCACGGGCTGTCCTACGCGATCAACGCGGGCGACGGCGCGTTCTACGGCCCGAAGATCGACCTGCACCTCGAGGACTCGCTCGGGCGCTCCTGGCAGCTCGGCACCGTCCAGCTCGACTACTCGATGCCCGCGCGCTTCGGCCTCACCTACACCGGCGCCGACAACGCCGACCACACCCCGGTGATGATCCACCGCGCGCTGATGGGCTCCTACGAGCGCTTCATCGGGATCCTGCTCGAGCACACCGCAGGCGAGCTGCCCGTCTGGCTGGCGCCGGTGCAGGCCCTCGTCCTCCCGATCGCCGACCGCCACGCCGGGGTGGCCGCCGGGGTCCGCGACGAGCTGCGGCGCGCCGGCGTGCGGGCCGACCTCGACGCGCGCACGGAGTCCGTCGGGCGCAAGATCCGCGAGGCCGAGCTGCGCAAGGTGCCCTACATGCTCGTCGTGGGCGACCGCGAGGCCGAGGACGGGACCGTCGCGGTCCGGCGCCACGGCGAGGGAGACGAGGGCAGCGTCGCGGTCGCGGAGATCGCGGGCCGCCTGGCCGCGATCACGGCGGCGCGCAGCGCCTGAGGCGGGCGCTCGGGCCGGTGGGCGACTGGGAGCGACGGCTGGCCGGGCTGCCGGAGACGCGCCGCGGGGACCTGCGGGTGCTCGAGGCGGCCACGCCGCGCTCGCGCCTGCTCGGCCTGATGGGCCTCGACGACCTGCCCGCCGGGGTCGGCCTGCACCTGCGCCCGGCCCGCTCGATCCACACCTTCGGGATGCGCTTCGCCCTCGACCTGCTGTGGCTCGACGGCGCCGGCCGGGTCGTGCGGGAGGACCGCGCGGTGCCTCCGCGCCGGGTGCGCGGCTGCCGCGCCGCGCGCAGCGTCATCGAGGTTCGAGCTTGGTATGGTGGCTCCTGTTGAGCACCTTCATCCGAGTCCTGGCGCGCCCTTCTTGACGCAGCGCCACCACCTCTAGTGCCGGTCCCTCGCAGGTTCGACCGGCGCCCGCCCGAGCGGGACACCACCCGGATCAACGAGCGCATCCGCGTTCCCGAGGTCCGGCTCATCGACGAGACCGGCCAGCAGGTCGGCGTCATGGCGACCGAGCAGGCGCTGCGCTACGCCCAGAGCAAGGAGCTCGACCTGGTCGAGGTCGCCGCCGAGGCCAAGCCGCCCGTCTGCCGCGTCCTGGACTACTCGAAGTACAAGTACGAGCAGGCCCAGAAGGTCAAGCAGGCCAAGAAGCACCAGACCCAGATCAACGTCCGCGAGATCAAGTTCCGGCCCAAGATCGCCGAGCACGACTACGCGACCAAGAAGGGCCACGTCGAGCGCTTCCTGCGCCACAAGGACAAGGTCAAGATCACGATCATGTTCCGCGGGCGCGAGGTCACGCACCCCGAGCGCGGCGTGATGATCCTCGACCGCCTCGCCGAGGAGCTGAGCGACCTCGCGCAGGTCGAGCAGCGCCCGAACCTCGACGGCCGCAACATGACGATGATGCTGGGCCCGAGCAAGTCGGTCCTGGCCGGGACGATCGACGAGGAGCAGGCCGCGGCCGCCGCCGAGGCGGAGGCCGCCGAAGCCGCCGAGGCCGCCGAAGCCGCCGAGGACGCGCAGGCGTGGGCGGACGAGGGCGAGGCCGCCACGCAGGCCGCGACGGTCCCGCGCGCCGAGCCGGAGGCCGCCCCCGCCACCGAGCCCGAGCCCGAGCCCGAGCCGCCCGCGGACGCGGCC
>JAICJK010000349.1 GCA_025928415.1 Solirubrobacteraceae bacterium
CCGCGCGCGGGCGAGAGCCAGGTCACGCCCTGCGTCGGATCGGGGACGGAGGGCGCCTGCACGACGGACTCGCAGCCGTGGATGCGCCCCGCGCGCACGGCCTGCGCGTTGGAGACGCCGCCCGGCGCGCGGTACGGGTTGATCACGACGGTGTCGGCGCCGTCGCCGCAGTCGACGCTCGCCACGGCGGTGCCGTTGTTGACGTAGACGACGTCGTCGCCCGGGCCGGCGTCGATGCGGTCGGGGCCCGAGTCGGCGTAGAGGACGTCGTTGCCGGCCCCGCCCTCGATCGCGTCGGGGCCCGAGCCGCCGTGCACGAGGTCGTCGCCGTCGCCGCCGTCGAGGCGGTCGGGACCGGGGCCGCCGGCGAGAACGTCGTTGCCGGGGCCGCCGGACAGCGAGTCGTGGCCGAACCCGCCGGCGATCCAGTCGCCGCCGTCGCCGCCGTCGAGGCGGTCGTCGCCGGAGCCGCCGTCGACGACGTCGTCCCCGGCCTGGCCGTCGACGGCGTCGGCGCCGGTGTCGCCGGAGATCCGGTCCGGGCCGCTGCCGCCGGTGAGGCGGTCGGCGCCCTCCAGGCCGCGCAGCCGGCCGCCGCCCACCGCGGTGATGCGCATGGAGTCCGGGCCCGGGCGCCCGAGGACGAGGTGGCCGGCGGGGGCCTGCGGCGCGGCGAGCGCGACCGCGGTCGGCAGCCCGGCGACCGACGGCGTCGTGACCAGGGACGGGAAGCCGCCGACCGCGGGGAGCGCGACGACGGCCGCGCTGGCGGGCGTCGACGCGCCCTGCTGGGCCACCGCGGCCACGGGAGGCGGACCGGCGGCGCCGGCGACCGACAGGGCGCCGTCGGCGAGCAGGAGCCCCCCGGTCAGCAGCGCCAGCGGCACGGCGCGGAAGGTGCAGGTCAGCAGGCGGCGCACCACCCCTGAGTCGGACGGCGGCGGCGGCGGTTGAGCGCCGCGGCGCGCGCGCTGACGCGTTCCGGCTCGGGCCCGGCGCCCTTGTCCGTTTGCGTGGCCGCCGCGCGGGAAGTGGAGCACCATGGCCCCCGCGAAGAAGCCGCCGATCGACGCGCTGATCGCGCGCCTGGAGCACGCCGCCCCGCTCGACGGGCCCGCCGAGGCGGTCGCTCGGCAGGTCCGGTCGGCCGTCCCCAAGGGGCCGGTCAAGGACGCGCTGTCGGGCACGTGGCTCGGCCATGCGCTGCATCCGGCCCTCACCGACGTCGTCGTCGGCGCGTGGCTGAGCGCGGGGTTCCTGGACGTGGCCGGCGGCCGCGACTCGCGGACCGCGGCGCGGCGCCTGACGGCCGTGGGCATCCTCGCCGCGCTGCCCACCGCGGCCTCGGGGCTCAACGACTGGGCCGACACGACGCCCGCCGACCCCGGCGTCCGGCGCGTCGGCGCCGTCCACGCGGTCGCCAACGTCGGCGCCCTCGCCCTCCACGCCGCCTCCTACGTGGCGCGCCGCGGCGGCCGGCGGGGCCGCGGCGCCGCCCTGGGGCTCGGGGGGCTGGCGCTGATGACCGGCGCGGCGCAGCTCGGCGGCCACCTGTCCTTCGCCCAGGGCGTGGGCGTCGACCAGACGGTGTTCGACGAGCGCCCCGCCGAGTGGGCCGACGCCGGGCCGGCTGTCGCGGTCGACCGCCCGGGCAGCGTGACCTGCGTGCGCGTCGGACGCATCGACGTCGCGATCGTCAACGACGCCGGGCGGCTGCTCGGCCTGCAGGACCGCTGCACTCACCGCGGCGGCGCGCTGCACGAGGGCGAGCTGCGCGACGGCTGCCTGGTCTGCCCGCTGCACGCCAGCGCCTTCCGCCTGGCCGACGGGTCCGTCGAGCGCGGCCCCGCCGCCTACCCGCAGCCCAGCTTCGAGGTCCGCGTGCAGGGCGAGCGCCTGCAGGTCAGGTCGCGGCCCGCGGCGGGGTGAGCGGGCCTGGCGCCCCGCCCGCCCCGCTCCGCTCGCCGCCGCTACCGGGCCGTCGGCAGCACCAGCCGCGCGCGCGACACGTGCACCGTCCCGGACCCGCGCTGCGGCGTCCACACCCGCGAGCTGGAGATGATCTGCAGCGTGTAGCGCCCGCCCCGGCGTGCGCTGGCCGCGATCGGGTCCAGCAGCCGGCTGACCGTGTGCCTCCTGCCGTCCAGGCGCAACGGGACCGGCGTGACCTGGTTGCCGACGACCAGCTTGCGGCGGACGTCGACGATCTGCGCGAAGACCCGGCCGTCGGCCGGCGAGCCCTTGCCGCGGTAGACCAGCGTCAGCCGCGGCGCGCCCAGGAGCTGCGCGCGGCGCGGGACGCGCACCCGGACCTGCAGCGACTGCCCGGCCGGGGCGATCCCCGCCGCCGTCGCCTCGCCGGAGCTGTAGCCCTTGACGAGCTTCAGCGTGCCGCGCCCGGTGGCGGTCACCGGCCTGCCCGCCTTGACCGGCCACGCCGGCGCCGAGCGCCACTTCGCGTCGTCGGCCAGCCACTCGAAGCCCGGGCCCGTGGACTGCCGCTTGTCGCCCTTCAGGTAGCGGGTGAACCAGGCGAGCTGCGCCTGCGCCACGTGCTCGGAGCCGAGGTCGAACGTCGTCGGCCCCTTGTCCCCGGGGTCGCCGGTGCCGGTCAGGCACGTCCCGTGCCCGCCGCAGAACCACATCATCTTGACCGGCGTGCGGTTCCGCTTGAGGACGTCGTAGATCGCGATGTCCTCGTCGAGCGGGAACAGCGTGTCGACGGTCCCGCCGATCACGAGCGTGGGGGCGCGGATCTTCGCGATCCCGGCGTCGCCGGGCCCGCGGCCGGCGAACCACGCCTGGTCGGCCGCCGAGATCCTGCCGGTCGCGTTCGCGCTCGTGTAGCTGGAGGTGATGTGCGGGTCCAGCCCGCCGGTCTGCACGCCGGCCGGGCCGCCCTTGAGGCCGTCCGCGTTGCCGGCGGCCAGCCCGGCCCCGTAGAGCAGCGTGTTCCAGCCCTGCTTGAAGGTGCGGTCCTTGTAGAGGCTCGTGACCAGGCTGTGCCAGCCGACGATCGGCGCGAGCGCGTCGACGCGATGATCGACCGACGCGGTCGCGTACTGGATGCCCGCGCCGTAGCTGCCGCCGGCCATGCCCACCCGCGGGTCGCCGGGGCGGTCGAGCTGCGCCCAGGGCTGCGTGGCGACCCAGTCGATGATCCGGCTCACGTCGCGGCCCTCGACCTGCGGCGCGTCGATCGTCGCCTCGCCGCCGGAGTCCCCGAAGCCGCGGGGGTCGAACGTGACGACGTTGTAGCCGGCGGCCAGCAGCGGCGCGATGCCCCCGCCGGCCGGATTGCTCTCGCCCGGGCTCGACCAGCCGGGGCCGAGCAGGACCGTCGGGGCGTGCGCCCCGGGCGCCAGCGCCGGGTTCGCGAAGGCGTGGGCGACGATCGGCGTGCCGTCGAACGAGGTGACGACGAGGTCCTGCGCGCCGGCTGCCGCCGGGGCGGCGAGCAGCGTCGACGCGGCTGCGCCGAGCGCCAGGCGCAGCTTGGGGGAACGGGGGATGACGGGCTCCTCGGAGAGTCAGGTGACGGATGCGTCACCTTCGGTGGTGCCGCCGATGCTTCCAGACGCGACGAGCATCGGTCAAGCGAGGGTCCGCCGGCGCACGCGCGGGGCGGTCGGGGATGATCGCCCGATGCCCCGCCTCGCCGCCGCCGCCCTCGCCGCCCTCGGCCTCGCCGCCTCCCTCGCCACCGCCGGCCCGGCGGCCGGCGCGCCCGGGGCAGCGGCCGCCCACCCGAGCG
>JAICJK010000366.1 GCA_025928415.1 Solirubrobacteraceae bacterium
CTGCGCGTCGAGTTCGGCCCGTCCGACGCGCCGCTGGCGGCCGTCAAGGGCGCCGGCCTGACCCTGCGCCCCGGGGAGATCGTCGGGCTGATCGGCGAGTCGGGCTCCGGGAAGAGCCTCACCTGCCGCGCGGTGATGCGCCTCATCCAGCGGCCCGGGCGCATCGCCGGCGGCCGGATCGACTTCGACGGGCGCGACGTGCTGGCGATGAGCGCCCAGGAGCTGCGCGACTTCCGCGCTCACGAGGTCGGGATGATCTACCAGGACCCGTTCAGCTCGCTGAACCCGGTCTTCCGCGTCCGCGACCAGATCGCCGAGACGCTGCGGGCGAACCTCGGGATGGGCAAGGCCGAGGCGCGCGACCACGCGGTCGAGCTGCTCGACGGCGTGGGGATCCCCGACCCGGCGCGCCGCGCGCTGGCCTACCCCCACGAGCTCAGCGGCGGCATGCGCCAGCGCGTGATGATCGCGCTGGCGACCGCGTCGCGGCCGCGCCTGCTGCTGGCCGACGAGCCGACGACGGCGCTCGACGTCACGACCCAGGCGCAGATCCTCGCGCTGCTGACGCGCCTGCGCGCCGAGCGCGAGATGGCGGTCCTGCTGGTCTCGCACGACTTCGGCGTGATCGCCCAGGTCTGCGACCGCGTGGCGGTGATGTACGGCGGGCACGTCGTCGAGACCGGGTCGATCGCCACGATCTACGAGGCCTCCCAGCACCCGTACACGCGCGCGCTGCTCGAGTCGGTGCCCGAGCTCGAGTCCGCCGGGCGGGTCAAG
The DNA here is from genome assembly GCA_025928415.1 of Solirubrobacteraceae bacterium. Classification (GTDB taxonomy): domain Bacteria; phylum Actinomycetota; class Thermoleophilia; order Solirubrobacterales; family Solirubrobacteraceae; genus Paraconexibacter. Next base: position 778 of record JAICJK010000366.1, read on the forward strand.
CGGCGCCCGGGGATCGCCGGCGTGCCGCCGGAGCTCAGCGAGGTGCTGCCCGGCTGCGTGTTCGCCCCGCGCTGCCGCTACGCGCGGCCGAGCTGCGAGAGCGTGTCGATGGCGCTGGAGCCGATCGCGCCCGGCCACGAGTCGGCATGCCCGGTCCGGCCCCTGGCGTCCGGGGACGCCGAGGCCGGCGCGCGGACGGGAGCGCGGGCATGACCGCGCCGGCGGGCGGGGCGCCGCTGCTCACCGTCGAGGGCGTCGTCAAGGAGTTCGGGCTGCGCCGCACGCTCGGCGAGCGCGTCACGCGCACGCCCGCGGAGGGCCACCGCGCCGTCGACGACGTGTCGTTCACGCTGCGCCGCGGCGAGATCCTCGGGCTGGCCGGCGGCTCGGGGAGCGGCAAGACGACCCTGGCGCGCTGCCTGGTGAGGCTGATCGAGCCGGACGCCGGGACGATCGAGCTCGACGGCACCGACGTCCGGGCGGCGCGCGGCAAGGACCTGCGCGAGCTGCGCCGCCGGATGCAGATGGTCTTCCAGGACCCGTACGCGTCGCTGAACCCGCGGATGACGGTCGGCACGGCGCTGCACGAGGCCGGGCGCGTGCACTCCCGCCCGGGCAGCGAGAACGCCGCCCAGTTCGTCCGCGAGGCGCTGGAGCGCGTGCACCTCAGCGCGAGCGCGGCCGAGCGCCGGCCGCGGGAGCTGTCCGGCGGGCAGCGCCAGCGCGTCGCGGTGGCCCGGGCGCTGGCCGTCGACCCCGAGGTGCTGATCGCGGACGAGGCGGTCAGCGCGCTCGACGTGTCGGTCCAGGCGCAGCTGCTGAACCTGTTCCTGGACCTGCGCGACGAGCTCGGCGTGGCGATCCTGTTCGTGGCCCACCAGCTCGCGGTGATCGCCGAGCTCGCCGACCGCGTCGCGGTGATGAACCAGGGCCGGATCGTCGAGATCGGGGACACGGCGACCGTGTTCGGCCATCCGCAGGACGACTACACCAAGGCGCTGCTCGCGGCCCACCCGCGGCCCGACATGGGCAACCGCGCGTCCGTCGCGTCGTGAGCGCGCCGTACGTCCAGACCGTCGACGGGCCGGTCGACCCGGACGCGATCGGGGTCACGCTGACCCACGAGCACGTCTTCCTGGAGATGTGGGCCGACGACGGGCAGGGCTTCGTCGGCCAGCTCCGCGACGAGGACGTCCTGGCCGCCGAGCTCACGGCCTTCCGGGACGCCGGCGGGACGTGCCTGGTCGACCAGACCCCGGGCGGCGCGGGACGCGACCCGTTGGGCCTGCGGCGCCTGACCGCGCGCACCGGCGTCCAGATCGTCACCGGCTGCGGGTGGTACACCGAGCCCTTCTACCCGCCGCGCGACGACCTGCCGCGGCGCAGCGTCGCCGACATCGCCGCGCAGCTCGCCGGCGAGATCGCCGACGGGTTCGGCGACACCGGCGTGCGACCGGGGATCATCGGCGAGATCGGCGCGAGCCAGGGCTGGATCTCACCGCTCGAGGAGCGGGTGCACCGGGCCGCGGCGCGGGCGCAGGTGGCGACCGGCCTGCCGCTGGCCACGCACACGCTCTACCACGCCACCGGCGCCGCCCAGATGGCGCTGTTCGACGAGGAGGGCGTCGACCCGGCGCGGGTCTGCATCGGCCACTGCGACACCTTCCCGTCGCTGGAGTACTGCCTGCGCGTCGCGCGCTGGGGGGCGTACGTCTCGATCGACAACGTCGGCCACCAGCTCGGCGATCACGAGGCGGCCGTCCGCCGCGTCGTGCTGGGGCTGCTCGAGCACGGCTGCGCCGAGCAGGTCCTGCTGTCCCAGGACGTCGGGCAGGTGCCCGAGCTGCGCTCGCGCGCCGGCCGCGGCTACACCTACCTGGCCGAGACCTTCCTGCCGGCGCTGCGCGCGGACGGCGTGGACGACGCCACGATCCACACGCTGACCGTCGAGAACCCGCGGCGCTGGCTGACGATCACGCCGCCGGCGCGCTGACCGGCGCGTCGAGCTCCACGACCGTCGCGCGCGCCGCCGCCGCGCGCGCCGCGTCGAGGACCCGCAGCCCGGCGAGGCTGTCGGCCGGGTCGACCGGCGGCGGCGCGCCGTCGCGCAGCCAGGCGACGACCCCCGCGTAGAAGTCCTGGTAGGCGCCGGCGCGCATCGGCAGCTCGCGGGCCCCGTCCGCGCCGGCCAGCGTGGCCGGCGGCGCGGCGCCGTAGCCGGGGTCCCCCGGGCGCAGCCCGCCGATGAGCTGGTCCCACTGCGGATCCTGGCCCTGGGTGGCCACGCCCGCGGCCATCCCCGACAGCCGCAGCCGCGGGCCGTGCAGGGGCGCGGTCGCGCTCATCCAGAGCTGCGAGCGCAGACCGCCGGCGTGCTCGAGGCCGACGTACACGTCGTCCTCGACCACGGCGCCCGGGCGCCGGATGTCGATCTCGGCGTACACGCGCCGCACGGGCCCGCCGAGCAGCAGCGCCTGGTCGACGAGGTGCGCGCCGAAGTCGAGCAGCAGGCCGCCGCCGACCGCCGGGGCGTCCCACTCGCGCCAGCGCTCGCCCCGCACGACGGGGATGAAGCGGTCGAAGCGCGACTCGAAGCGGGTCAGCGGGCCGAGCTCGCCCGACTCGGCGACCGCGCGCACGGTCAGGAAGTCGCCGTCCCAGCGGCGGTTCTGGTAGACGGTCAGCCGCCCGCCGCGCGCCACGAGCGCCTCGGCGTCGGCGGCGGTCACGGCCAGCGGCTTGTCGACGACGACCGCCAGGCCGCGGTCCAGCGCCTGGGCGGCCAGCGCGACGTGGGAGGCGTGCGGCGTGGCCACCACGAGCACGTCGATCGCGTCCCACAGCTCGTCGACCGAGGCCACGACCGCAGCCTCCGGGAC